>CAMLNK010000722.1 GCA_946481035.1 uncultured Dyadobacter sp.
CCGCTTCGCAGAAGTATCAGAGACCTTATGAGCCGGAATCTGGTATTTTTCCTGATATCGGTCGTGCTCTTATCGGCTTCCGTTACCACCATCTGGAATTTCTATTCACTTTACATGAAAGAAAACGGGGCTTCCGCCACACTGGTGGGGGCCGGGCTTTCCTTACAAGGCCTGTTCGAATTGCCGTTTTTCTTTTTTTCTTTTCGGGTAATCCGGTATTTTGGCCTGGAACGAACGCTGTTGATTTGCGCGGGCGCGTCGGCACTGCGCATGGCGTTGTATAGTATGGTCAGCATTCCCGAATGGGCGCTGGCGGTCGATTTGCTGCACGGTTTGTCCTGGTCGCTGTTTTGGGTAGTTTGCGTAGAGTATACCAACACGATGGTCAAGCCCGAACTCCGGGTAACCGGACAATCGCTATTGTATGCAAGCTATTTTGGGGTAGGGGCCGTGCTCGGCAATTTCTGGACAGGTTACCTCTACGACCTGAACCTCCGGATTTCGACGATCTTTTTTATCAATTCCATGATTGTGGTGGCCCTATGCATGTTCATAGCGGCCTTCGTCAACCTGGTTTCGGAAGCAGGGTCTTCCTAATAAACTTCGGGCTGGTTGTTCTTTCTGAAATTCAGGGGAGTGGTGCCGGTAATTTTCTGGAACTGCTGATAAAAGTTGGTTATGTTATGGAACCCGCACTCGTGACTTATTTTGTCGATATTATACTGCGACCCGACCAGCAACTTCTGCGCTTGTTCGATGCGGATTTCATTTAAAAACTGGATGACGGTTTTGAATGTCCGCTCTTTGAAGTACCTGCAAAATGCCGTTACCGACATGCTCGCGATTTCGGCCACATCTTCCAGTCTGATTTCATTTTGATAATTCATGATCAGATAATCCAGTACGCAGTCCAGCTTCGAGAGATCGTACTGGTCTACTTTCTGCTTATAGTTGGCAGGGCAGAGAAACCGGTAGTCTTCGGTTTCAGCCATGTCTTTTAAAATCGTCAGGAAGGTGATCAGCTGTTCAGGACCCGTCTGCTCGTGAGCCGCCAGGATCATTTCCCCGATCCTCGCAGCCGCATGCTCCCCAAACTTGACGCCGCGCTGAGCTCTTAGGAAAAGCTCGCGTATCGAATGCATTTCTTCGTAAGCGAGCAAATCGTGCAGTTCGGTTTCTTGCAGGACAATGTACATGGCGCTTGCCAGTTTTCCCGCCTTCGGATCGAAGTGTTCGGCACCGCTTTTCCACACGTGGGCCAGATTGGAGCCAACTATCACCAGATCACCTGCTTCGAAGCTCTCAATGCTGTTCCCGACAAACCGGGTTCCCGAACCGCTGGTGAGCAGCATAATCTCGATCTCGGGGTGGAAATGCCATGGGACCACGAAGTAAGGCCGGGATACTTTGACGATGTCAAATGCCTTGCTTTTGGGGAAATGCAGCTTGATAAACCACGGGTTTTTCATGGGTAAAACAGGGTAAACAGGGTCCTGGGAAAGGTAAAAAAGTACTTGTTCCGGGAAGTCCTGCGATAATAACCATAATCCCGCTATAAAGTTAGCAATGCGCCGGAAGCTAATAAAATAAAGAAATAATTGGATAATAATAACAAGGGCATGGTGCATGCTTATCGCGAATTTTGGCTTGAAAATCAGCATTGTTGATTGTCAAATCTGATAAAGACCCCAACCCGATGAACAAATTGAAGAAAGACGGATTATTGATTTTATCGTTCGTGCTGCTGCTTGGAATGGCAGCGTTCGGGCAGCAAAGGAAAGTGATCGGCACGGTGTTCGATGCACAGAACAACCAACCGCTGCCCGGCGTGAACGTCATTAAAAAGGGTACCAACATCGGCACCTCGACGGATGTCAACGGCGAATTTACCATCGAGGCAGACGAAGCCAGTTCCCTGGTTTTTTCCTACGTCGGCTACGCCAATAAGGAAGTGGCCGTGGGTAATCAGTCGAAACTGACCGTGTCGCTCGAAGCCGACGTAAAAGGACTGGACGCGGTGGTAGTGATCGGCTATGGTACTTTGCAGAAAAAGGACCTGACTGGCGCGGTGTCGCAGGTGTCGTCCAAAGACTTTAATGCGGGTATTACACCTAACCCGTTGCAGGCGATTCAGGGAAAGGTAGCAGGCCTGAACATCACCCAGGCATCAGGTGATCCCAATCAGTCACCCACCGTGCGTATGCGGGGGTACACCTCGCTTGCGGGCGGGAGCGAACCGCTGTATGTGATCGATGGCGTGATTGGCGTGCCTATTAACACGGTTTCACCCACGGATATCGATCGTATAGATATTCTCAAAGACGCCAGCGCTTCGGCTATTTATGGTTCGAGGGCGGCCAATGGCGTGATCATTATCACGACCAAGCGTGGAAAAGAAGGGAAAACTACCCTCAGTTTCAATAACTATGTGGGGGTGGAGACCATCTCGAAGCGGCTCGACCTGATGAATGGCGATGAATTCCGCCAGCAAGTTACCAGGATCAAAGGCCCCGCTTCACTGGACGACAACCTTAAATTCCCCAAAGGGCCTGATGGCAAAGGTTACAGCACCGACTGGATCAAAGAGATTTCACGGACTGGTTTCACGAACAGCCACGAGATTGCACTCTCCGGCGGGGGCAGCAATTTCTCTTACCGCGGCTCGCTGAACCACATTGGCCGCAAAGGTATTATCAAAAATACAGGATTCGAAAGGGTAACAGGCCGTATCAACGTCGACCAGAAGGCGCTGAAAGAGAAGCTGTCTGTCCAGTACAACCTTACTTTTTCCAAAACTGTATCCGACCTGGTGAACAACTCGGTGATCAACCGCGCCGTTCTGTTCCTGCCAACACTGCCCGTCCGGAATGCAGACGGAAGTTACTATGAGGTCGACGGCAGCTTTGACCTCTACAACCCTGTGGCGATGTTGAATAACTACCAGGACCAGAGCAAAAATTACGGGATTATCGGCTCGATGAACCTGGATTACGCGCTGACGGACCATCTGAGTCTGGGCGCCAATGGCGCTTACCGTTATAACAACATGGTCGAAAGTGCGGCATATAATGTAGCGGTAAAGGCTTACAAGGGACAACTGGGCGAAGCCTCGCGGAAAATCGATCAGCAGAATGACAAGCTGCTCGAACTGACAGCCAAGTATAAACGCGATTTCGGGGCTGGAAATCTGAACTTCCTGGCGGGATATTCGTACCAGGAGGTTGCCAATGACGGGTTTGGCGCACGGAATAATATCGGGGACCCTTCGCTGGAAGACATCGACCTGTACCACCTTTTCGGCTATAACAATCTGGGCAGGTACCAGGGAACGCTGATCCGCGGGCAGAACAACTATGCGACTTCGTATGCCAATTCTTACAAGCTGATTTCGTTTTTCGGACGTGCGACGGTCAATCTACTCGACCGGTTCAATGTTACCGCGACGCTCCGCCGGGACGGTAGTTCCAAGTTCGGGGCCAACCACAAATGGGGGATGTTCCCGTCGGTTGCCGCCGGATGGACTTTGTCCAACGAATCGTTCCTGGAAGGAAGTACCGTGCTGAATTACCTGAA
>CAMLNK010000723.1 GCA_946481035.1 uncultured Dyadobacter sp.
CGAATGGGGCTTACCGGAGTTTGCTGCCGATCCCGCGTCCGGAGCTTAACAAGAACTCAAATCTGAAACAGAACGATGGCTATTGAAAACAGCCTCACCCGCACAAAAATATTGTGCAGGTGAGGCTGTTTCTTTCTACCTGTCATCGGTATAAGTTGCGTTGATCGGCAGGTAGAAAGCCTCTGAACGGTCTCTCACCAGCGCATAGTTGTTCGGTGGATCGGCAAGTTTTTGATACGTAACCGGATTTTGGATCGATACCATTGTTGGCTGGATATCCAACAGGCCATCCCCCGTGCCGTAGGTCAGTCGCGAGAATACCAGACTTGTCTCACCGATCGCCATATTGAGTGGCGGAGCTGCATAGTACCGGTTCGGCCGCAATAGGCTCGGATCGTCCGGTTCACCGCCCAAGACCGACTCACTGATCCAGTACCCCGTCGGCGTAGGAAATGCCGGATTGGCTATCCGCTTTACATGCAGCCTTATTTTGTATTCCAGCGTTGCGGTGGTTGTGCCGGTCTTCACATACGAAAACGCCAGCGTATTCAACAAATGCACATTGTGGTTGCCGGGCGTCAGCGTGGCATACACATCGGTGTTGGAACTTCCTCTCATGACATCGATCTGAACGATTTCAAATTCGCACGGATACAGCCTGGGGCTACCGTCTACGCGCGAACAATTCGACTGTCCGGGCTCTTCCGGATTGACGTGGTCCGTACAGGACAAGGCAACCGCCATAATCAGCATGGAGAGGCCTGCAAGGCTTTTTCGTAGATTCATACCATTGAGATATTAAATAATGAGTGTATAATATTGAAATTCAGCATATTGCTCGCTGTCAATTTAGGACAATTTATAGATTATCCAGCAAGAAAATGTGAAGAATTTATTAAGAGTTACTTATAATACACTGACGCCGCAATTCGCGTAAATTTTCACCAAGGTTAAAATTTTGTCGAAAAGGTTATCCGAAATTTGCTACGTTTTGGCCGTCCGGTAGGCTTGCTTACGACAAAGCATGATCCGCATTATCTAAATACATCTCCAAATTATGTCAGAAAAAAACGAAATCATCGCAAGGCATTTACGGAAGTTCGATGCTTTGACTGATAAGGATATTGCTGAAAGTCAGCCATTCTGGAAACCGAGAAAGATCAAAAAAGGCGATTTCTTTAATATGCAAAGTATGGTTTGCAATGACCTGGGCCTGGTGGTGAAGGGAATTTTCAGAATATATTACCGGGATCCGCAGACGGACAGGGATAAGAATCTTTTCTTCTTCTCGGAAAATCAATTCGTGGTCTCATTCCGAAGCTTCATTTCCCGCAATCCCTGCTGGTACTTCATAGAGGCCATGGAAGACTCGGAAATTGTTTTTATTTCCTACAAAGACCTCAATGGCCTTTATGAAGCGAACCCCAATTGGGGAAAATTCGGAAGGTTGCTGGCGGAACTGTTTTTTGCATATGCGCAGACGCGCGCCGAAGAATTTATGTTTTTTTCCAATGAAGAGCGCTATTTAAGGCTACTGGAAGAACATCCCAACATCGTCGAGCGTATCCCGGCGTATCACATTTCGTCGTACCTAGGCATTACCAACCCATCGCTAAGCCGTATCAGAAAACGTGTAAAGAGATAATGGGCGGTAATGCCCTGGACGGCATGATCGCCGTGAAACCTATTTAATCTGCGACGGCGTTCGTGTCAGTTTTGGTCATGCGAAATGCGGAGAGCAGGTAGTAAAATGCGCCGAAAGCAGCATAACCTGCCAGACTGGTGATGCCCATTGTAGGGTCGTGAGCGAGAACAATAAACGAGACGCCGCCGGCAACAGACTGGCCGCCACTGATGATCATGGGCCATTGTCCGCCCATTGATTTCCGGCGGCGCAACCCGAGGACCAGTTGAATCGCGCCGGTAAGGATCGCCCAACATCCAAAAACAACCAGCGCTTCGGGCACGCCCCGCCGGAGCGCAATACCGACCGCAACCGTGGTAACAATGCTGATAACCGCATTTACGTATTGCGGAACTTTTGAAATACTACCCCGGTTGGCGCGGATATCCAACAGCGTACCCACCACGTCCCAGGCCGGGTAAACGATCAGCAGGAGCGTCGCGATACCGGCAGAAGATTTAGCAAAAAGGACAACCAGCGTCACCCAGCAAACTGAAAATGCTGCGCGAATGAAATAAAGGCTGCGCAGTGATTTGGCCGTTAATTCGGCATGACTGCCTGTTATTGTCTGGGAAAAAGATGGAGCTGACATAATTTGAATCTTTAAATGTTTGATTGCTCCAAAATTGCGGGGTTGGGAAATGTAAATTTTTCACCTAAGTTAAAATGCGGGAAAAATAGAGGTTCGAATCGCGGGCAAAATCTACCCGGCGGGTAAAGATTTTCAAACCATCTTTTAAGAATTTCAAACCAAACGGGTTCGGAAGGAGGCGCTATGGTGCAGCTTCGGAAATGCGTGGCTAACTTTGTAATGGCAGCCACAAAAACTCCTGTAATTCTTAATTTGTATGATGGAAAATGCAAAGCAGCGTCCGGTATCCGAATTCAACAATGAGTTGAAACTAAAAGGGTTTAATGTATTCCAGATCGAACAGGATGGGAATGCTACGCGCGTGTACAGCCGCAAGGATTTCTATAAGATCTGTCTGACGACCGGCAAGAGCAAGGTCCATTATTCAGACAGGAGTTTTGAAACCGACGGCACGGTGCTTTTTTTCGGGAATCCGCATATTCCGTATTCCTGGGAGACGCTCTCCACCAGTTATGTAGGCTACACCTGCCTTTTTTCCGAGGAATTCCTGAACGCAACCGAGCGCACGGAAAGCCTTCAACAATCCCCGCTGTTCAAGATCGGCGGCACGCCTATCCTGAACATTTCCGAACAGCAGCGCGAATTTCTCAATACGCTCTTTCAAAAGATGATAGAAGAGCAAAAGACCGACTATCCGTTCAAGGACGACCTGATGCGCAACTACATTAACCTGATCATCCACGAAGCATTGAAGTTGCAGCCTTCCGAAAATTACAACCAGCAGAAAAATGCCGCCAATCGCATAACCTCCGTATTTCTGGAACTTTTGGAAAGGCAATTCCCGATCGAAAGCGGCGACCGTCCGCTGCAATTGAAGACCGCTCAGGACTATGCGAGCAACCTGAACATGCACGTCAACTACCTTAACCGCGCCGTGAAACAGGTTACGGGCAAACCCACCACCGCCCACATTACCGAGCGGATCGTCACCGAAGCAAAGGCGCTTTTGCAGCATACGGATTGGAACATATCCGAGATTGCCTACGCGCTGGGTTTTGAATATCCTACCTATTTCAACAACTTCTTCAAGCGCCTGACCGGCACAAGCCCCCGCGCGCACAGAATGGTCGAGGTTTGAAATTCTTAATGCCCCTATTTCATTACCTGCCAATCGCAACCTGCCTGTTTGTGACGATACCGTCCCGCCCTGTGATTTGCAAAATATACAAACCAGCATTCAGATGACCTACACCGATGACCGGAGACGGCTTGGCGGTTTCGATAA
>CAMLNK010000724.1 GCA_946481035.1 uncultured Dyadobacter sp.
TTCCACAGCAAAAAAAGTTTGAAAAAAATCGATTTTTTTTCAAAAACGCATTGAATTTCAGCTTGCTTATCGTGTTTTTACTGCCTCAGAGCACTACAAAAGGCCATTGGGGCTTTTGGGCGCACAAGCGGATCAACCGTTTGGCGGTTTTCAGGCTGCCGGTAGAAATGCAGGTTTTCTACAAAAAGTACATCGATTACCTCTCCGAGAATGCGGTCAATCCCGATAAGCGGCGGTACGCCGTAGTGGGCGAAGCAGAACGCCATTTTATCGATCTGGATGTTTACGGTGACAGTGCATTGACAGTACTTCCTAAATCCTGGCATGCTGCGGTAAGGAAAATAGGGGAGGATAGCCTGCGCAAACACGGCATTGTACCCTGGCATGTGCAGCTAGCCGCCTCACAGCTGACAGCCGCATTTAAAGAGAAGAATACCGCCCGGATTCTGCGTATGTCGGCTGACCTTGGCCATTACATTGCCGATGCGCATGTACCGCTGCATACTACGCGCAATTATAACGGCCAGTTTACCGGACAGGATGGGGTTCACGGTTTCTGGGAATCGAGGTTACCGGAACTGTTCGCGGAGCATTATGACATGTGGCTGGGGCCGGTGGTTTACCGAAAGGACATTGCACGCGATATATGGAAGGCCGTCGAAGATTCGCATGCGGCTATGGATTCGGTACTGCTTTTTGAAAAGCGGTTAACAGAAGGATTCAAGGCAGATAAGAAGTACAGCTTCGAGCTCAGAAACAACATGCTTACCAGGACACATTCCCGCGAATTTTCGGAAAAATACCACCGCATGCTTGCCGGACAGGTCGAAAAGCGAATGCGGGCTTCGGTGCAAATGGTCGGTGACGTTTGGTATACCTGCTGGATAAACGCCGGGCAGCCCGACCTTGGTCAGTTAGCCAATGCAGAGGCTGATCACGTAGACTCAAATGCAGAAACCGCCGAACAGCAAAGCTGGTTACAGCGGCTTCTGAATGTGCGGCCGGAATCGGACAATTAGCGGTTTTGATGATTGATAATAACGACCAGCTGCTGCTAAATCAACTATCGGAGTCGGTAACCAGTACTTTGGCGGTCACCAGCAACTGGCCTACATGCCGCTGCGTATGCTCGGCAGCGTGAAATAGGAGTCCCAAATGTGTCGACGGAACCATTGCGCGGCCTACATACCGTATTTCCGTCAGCGTATCCGGGTTGGTTTCACGGAGCTGCTTTAATGCAATTTCCAGCTGATTGCTGAACTGGTCGAGCAGATGGTTGTACGTGCAATCTCCAAACGGTTCTTTCCCCTCACTTTTCAGGTAAGCCATCTGGCTTTCGCTGAGTGATTCCTCGCGTGCGTACGTGAACAGGCGGTCGAGCACGCCTGCGAGGTGCTGCAAATGGAAGCCTACCGAAGCCACATTGGCCGGTTTTTCCCAGAGCAGTTTGGAAGGGAATGTGTTGGCGAATATGCCCAGCTCCTCGCGCGCCTGTAACAATGCATGCGCGACGGGTTGGAGCAGGTCGGGTATTTCGGGAAGCGGCCCGCGGAGCCATACTTCGAGTTGTTCGTTGTTTTGCATGGCTGAAAATAAACGAAAAAGGGGCCCTTTTACAAGCCCCTTTCCGCACTAATCAATTGTTGTCAGAATTTATTTTGCAATGTCGATTTGCACCGGCTTGCCTTTGATGGTGTTGCCATCCATCGCACGCAATACCGCGCGCGCATCGCGCTCAGGTACGTCCACGAACGTAAATTTGTCATAAATGTCGATCGCGCCGATGGTCTTGCCCGGAATGTTGGCTTCGCCGGCGATAGCGCCCACGATGTCTTTCGGCATGATGTGGTCTTTACGGCCAAGGCTCAGGAACAAGCGTGTCATACCAGCTTCGGGAGCCGATTGACGACGTTCGCCACGGTCACCTCTTTCGCCACGGTCTCCGCGCTCGCCACGTGGTGCATAACGGTCGCCACCGCGATCACCGCCGAAACGGCTACCTTCACGACGGTCGCCAAAACGGCCGCCTTCGCGACGATCACCTCTTCCGAAACGGTCGTTACCGCCTTCGCGACGGTCGCTGCGACGTTCTTCCCAAGCCAGGTTGCTGTCGGAGTATTCGTTTTTCTGAACGCCCATGATCTGCTTGGCCATCGCGCCTACGATTTGCTCGGTAGAGAAACCGCTGTGGTGCAGCATTTCCAGTACGTCGTTGTACAGCTCTTCGTCGTTGCTTTCTTTGATAGAGTTTGAAATATTCTCCACAAAACGAGCCTTACGAACACCTACGATATCTTCGAAAGAAGGAATTACGCCTTTTTCGATTTTTACTTTGGTATAGCCTTCAATAGATTTGAGACGGTATTTTTCGTCACGAGCAACGAGTGAGAATGCCTTACCCGACATCCCCGCACGGCCCGTACGACCGATACGGTGTACGTAATATTCTTCGTCCATCGGAATGTCGTAGTTGATCACGCCATCCAGGCCGCTTACGTCGATACCGCGAGCCGCAACGTCGGTAGCAACAAGGATAGTGGTAACACCCGCCTTGAATTTGCTCATTACATTGCTGCGCTGCTGCTGGCGCAGGTCACCATGGATACCTTCCGAAGCATAACCACGCAATTGCAGGTCTTCGACGATCTCGTCCACCTTGCGTTTTGTATTACAGAAAACCAGCAGGGACTTAATGTGGTGCATATCGATCAAGCGCGTCATTACCTCGACTTTCGCCTGTGGTTTCACTTCGAAATAAACCTGCTCGATATTCTGGTTGGTCAATTCGTTGCGAACTACCTTAATTAATGTAGGATCGTTCAAAAAGCGTTTGGTGATCGACATGATCGGCTTCGACATCGTTGCCGAGAAAAGGATCGTCTGGCGATCTTCCGGCATGTCGGCCAGGATGCTCTCGATGTCCTCACGGAAGCCCATATCGAGCATTTCGTCGGCCTCGTCGAGTACCATCATGCGTACTTCGTCGAATTTCAGGGTGCGGCGCTCCATGTGGTCCATTACACGGCCCGGAGTTCCTACTACTATATGTACCCCTTTTTTCAGGGAGCGGATCTGACGGTCGATCGAATCGCCACCGTAGATGGCTTCGATGCGCACGCCACGCATGAATTTGGACAGACGGCCGAGTTCTTCCGACACCTGCACCGCCAGCTCGCGGGTAGGGCAAAGGATCAGGGCCTGAACTGCATTAACAGATGGATCTATTCTTTCCAGCACGGGAATACCGAATGCCGCAGTTTTACCGGTACCGGTCTGAGCCTGACCAATTACGTCAGATCCAGCCAAAACTGCCGGGATTCCCTGTGCCTGTATCGGTGAGGGTTTTTCAAAACCCATTTCTTGCAAGGCTTTCAGGATGTTTTCGTTGAGTCCAAGCTCTTCGAAAGTTTGAAAAGTTTCAGTAGTCATTCTATTGCTTTTAGTATTAATTCTTGATTTGAACGCTTGGTCCGGATGAAGGCAATAACGGCAGGATATGACACAATGATTTTGCGGGACAAGCCCAACATATGCATTAGTTCCGACTGAAATCGGACCATA
>CAMLNK010000725.1 GCA_946481035.1 uncultured Dyadobacter sp.
ACACACTACCATGGTACATTGACGAATGGAACGGTTTTTGACAGCTCGGTCGACAGAGGCGAGCCGGTTGAGTTCCCCGTCAATGGCGTGATCAAAGGATGGACCGAGGCGCTTCAGTTAATGCCTGTCGGATCGAAATGGAAGCTTTTCATTCCATATCAGCTGGCTTACGGTGAGCGTGCGGCAGGACCTCAGATACCGGCTTATTCGGCCCTCGTATTTGAGGTTGAATTATTGGAAATCGTAAAATAGCAAAACGTGCAAATGAAAAAGTATCTTATCACTCTTATTCCGGTTGTGTTGCTGGGTTGGCAGCGGGGCCCTGTTCAGGAACGAGTGGGGGTAACGGCACCTACGGCCGCCTCCATGGATGAAGATATCAAGCCGATTCCGGCGCAATACAAAGCGGAGGAGCTGACAACGAGGATCTTATCCAGTTATCATTATAGAAAAACAAAGCTGAATGACTCTCTTTCAGTAGCGATTTTTGATAAGTATATCGATGCGATCGACCACGGTAAGCTCTATTACCTGGCCTCCGACCTTGCGGATTTCGAGCAGTATAAGAACTCTTTCGACGACTATTTGCAAAAAAGAGAGCTGGACGTCCCTTTCCAGATGTATAACGTTTTCAGAAAGCGTTACAAGGAAAGAAGCGAATACATCCAGACTTTGCTGAAAGACGCCAAGCCGTTCGATTTCAATCAGGACGAGTCCATGAACACCGACCGCGAAAAGGCGGCCTGGGCTAAAAACACCGACGAACTGAACGACACCTGGCGCAAGTACCTGAAAAGCGAGGCATTAGACCTCAAACTGTCGGGTAAAGCGGACACTGCCGTGATCAGCACCCTGCGCGACCGCTACAAAAGCCGCGACCGTGCGTTGGGCCGTATCCGTACCGAGCAGGTATTCCAGATGTTCATGAACGCGTATTCCGAATCGCTCGACCCGCATACGAGCTACATGGCGCCTACCTCGGCCGATCGCTTCAAGCAGGAAATGAGCCAGTCGCTGGAAGGTATCGGCGCATTGCTTCGCGAGGAAGATAATTATATCAAAATCGTGGAGGTAATCCCCGGTGGTCCTGCATTTAAAGGAAAGCAACTTAAAAAAGAGGATAAAATCGTTGCTGTTGCGCAGGGCGATGAAGGCAAGTTTGTGGATATCGTCGGCTGGTTTGTGGATGATGCCGTAAAACTGATCAAGGGCCCGAAATCGACTGTGGTACGTTTGCAGATTATCTCTGCGGATGCGTTGCCTGGCACACCTCCTAAGGAATACCGCCTCGTTCGCGAGAAGATCAAACTCGAAGAGCAGCGCGCGAAGAGCGAAATCGTATCCATTAATAATGGTAACAAGGATTACAAAATCGGTGTGATCGACATCCCGTTGTTCTACCGCGACTTCGAAGGCGCGCAACACCGCGAGAAAGAGTTTTCAAGCACCACCCGCGACGTGCAGAAACTGATTACCGATTTGCAGGCTTCGAATGTAGACGGTATCGTGATCGACCTTCGCAACAATGGCGGTGGTTCGCTGACCGAAGCCGTTTCACTGACGGGATTGTTCATTAACCGCGGACCGGTGGTTCAGGTGAAAGAGAGCCAGGGAGAAATCGAAGTACAATCCGATAACGATCCTAGCATCGCTTACGATGGACCGTTAGCAGTTATGGTGAACCGTTTCAGTGCATCCGCATCCGAAATCTTCGCGGCAGCGATCCAGGATTACAAACGCGGCCTGATTGTCGGAGAGCAGACTTACGGAAAAGGAACCGTTCAAACGCTGATCGACCTGAATCAATGGGTGCCAAAAGAGCAGGATCAGTTAGGACAAGTGAAGCTGACCGTTGCGAAATTCTACCGCATTAACGGCAGCAGCACCCAGCTGAAAGGTGTAATGCCTGATTTGGAACTGCCTACCGCATTTAAGGTAAATGAATACGGCGAAGGTTCGCAGCCAAGCGCATTGCCCTGGGATCAGATTCCTTCATCGCGCTATGACGTTACCAGCAATATCAATGCAAAAATCATTGATCAGCTTCGTGACAAATACAAGCACCGCCTCAAAACCGACGAGGAGCTGAAAACGCTTGTAAAAACGCTCGACGATTTCAAAGAAGCGCGTGAGAACAAAATCGTCTCGTTGCAGGAATCCAAACGCAAAGCGGAGCGCGATGAAGCCGAGAAAAAACGTGCGGCGATGAAGCAGCTGGGAGAAGATAATGTAGACGGCGACGATGAAGACGAGGCCGATTCAAAAGTAGCCGAAGCTCCAAAGGATGTGAAGAAGAAAAAGGACATCTATCTTACAGAAACCGGAAGAATGCTGGCGGATTTGATCGTAATCTCCAAAGAGCCTAGTTTGGCGGGGACAAAGAAAAAACAGTAGACTTCAAGATACCTTATAATGAAAGAGCACGGGTACGATATCCGTGCTCTTTTTTCATGTCCATTAAGTATGTTCATCGGCACTCTGAAGATTGATTCGATGGCTCAGGTGATTCTCGTAAAATGTTTCCATTTCAAAGCGGCTACTGAAACCCAGATATTTGGCAATTTTATCCGCAGCAGCTTTCGAAACATGCGTTTTGCCATTTTCTATTTTACTAACTGATTGCTGACGAACCTCTAAAAGGTCAGCAATCTCGGCTTGCTTTACACCCTTCATCATGCGTACCGGCCTAATCATCTGGAAGAAATCTGCCATAATATATAAGTGTGTGAAGGAAGGAATGCTGCAAAGTATATGATTTATCAATGACCGTCAAGTTGTAAAATACAACCGGCTTAGGTGTAAAGTACAACCGGTTCTTTTTTGTGTGCTAAAAATAGATTAGTCTCTTTGTAGAGTTATCTCAGTTGACTATTTCTATTAATTGCCATGAAAACAATTTTAACTATTTACACTTGCTTTTTTTATTCTGTTTCGATATCGGCTTTCGCATTCCAGACGGGCATTGTTCAGGAGAAATCTGTTTGCCAGAGTTCATTATATGCGCAGAAAATATCGTTTCCGGTTGGGGGTGATTTTGTAGTGCCTGACACGGTTTCAGAAAACCTCTTCGACGAGCTTAGTGGTCCGCCAGCAAGCGAAATCAATGTATTGTCTTCTCCCTCCGGCGAAGAGCCGCGCTATTTGGCGATAGGCGGATCGTTAACAGCCGGAGTACGAAACGGAGGACTTTACCGATTTGCTCAACGTACTTCTTATCCGAACCTAATTGCCCGGCAAATGGCGTTAGAGGACTTTGCGCAGCCGTTGTTCAGGCGCGAAGAGGAAAACGGCTCCGAATATTTAAAACTAACACGAACAGGTGTATTTCCAACATTTCAAAAAGTGGCAGGAAGTTCAGCAATCACTCAATCCGAGCCGCTCACTTTTAATGCGTATAATGGTAGGGTTGATAATCTCGGATTGCCATTTACAGGAATTTTTGCTTTTGGCGATCGCCAGGACTGGCGGCATAATTGCGATTTGATTCCATCCATCCCTTATGACTTTCAGTACCGCCATTTCTTCCGGCGTTACCTTTCAAATGGGGGCAATGCGCAA
>CAMLNK010000726.1 GCA_946481035.1 uncultured Dyadobacter sp.
GCACGGAGACGTGTGGTTTTCCTGCCTGGGAACGACCCTGAAATCGGCCGGTTCCAGGGAGCAGCAATGGCGGATTGATTTTGAGCTGCCTTTAAAATTCGCGCACGTCGCCAGGCGAAACGGCGTGTCCCGGGCAATACTGCTTTCGTCGTTCGGTGCCTCGCCGTCGAGTAACGTTCATTACTTAAAGATCAAAGGGCAGTTGGAAGAGCAGATCGCCAGCCTGATGTTCGAGCAATACATCATTTTCAGGCCCGGCCACCTGCTGCGAACGAACACAGACCGCCCCGTAGAGCGGTTCACAACGGGCCTGCTGATTTTTTTGAATGGACTGGGCTTCCTGAGAAAATACAGGGCGATGCCCACCTCAATACTTGCGCAAAAGCTTGGTAAAGCCCCGAAAGTACTTGGTGCCGGGGTTCACGTGATCGAGCTGGATGAAATCTTCGGTTTTTAAAACAATCTTAAACCTATACCAATACAAAGCCATGAGCCAAACTCCAAAAACATTCAGGCGCATTGTGACCGGCCACGACGCGGATGGTCAGGCAATTATCGTTTCCGACGCGCCGCCCAGCCGTGCGCAGCTTGTCGGCGGCCCCGGCGGCCCTACCTTCTTTGAGGTGTGGCATACCCTGGAAACGCCCGCACGGATCTACCCCCAGCCCGACGATTCCGACGAAACTGGGCTGGTACTTCCGCCGCCGAAAAACGCGACGCGTATAAGGGTCATCGAATTCCCGCCGGAAGGGGAAGAAATCCGTAAACTGACAGGTGCCGACGCCGCCGAGAAGTTCAAATCGATGGGTGACGAGCATGCTTCCACTTCCGCTGCCGGGGCCCCGCATCCGCTCATGCACCGCACGCAAACCGTCGACTACGGGATCGTGCTGGAAGGCGAGATAACGCTGGTGCTCGATCGGGGAGAAACCATTATCCGGCCCGGCGATATCGTGATCCAGAACGGGACGAACCATGCCTGGGCGAACCGTTCGGGCAATCCCTGCCGCATGGCATTTGTGCTGATCGACGGCGAATACACCCATCCCTAACATCCGAAATGATGCGTATCCAACCGTTAACCCCGGACAGTCTCAGCCCCGAACTTCGCTTCGTGCACGATGAAATCGCCGGCCTGGTCTCCGCCAGCCAGGGCCAGGTGCATATGCTCGATGAGCGCGGCGCATTACTGGGCCCGTTCGCACCCATGCTGCATTATCCGCAATTCGGCGTGCCTGCGCTGAGCTTTTTAAGAACGCTCGACACGCACGCTACACTCGCCAAAACAGTCCGTGAAGTGGCGATCCTAACCGTGGGAGGCCTTTTTGGTGCGAAATTCGAGCTTTACGCGCATGAAATTATGGCCGAAGCCTTCGGGTTATCGCCGGATATAATTGCGGCATTGGCAGCGGCCGGCCATCCTTATGGGCTGACTGCGCAGGAGGCTATTGCCCACAACATTGCCAACTGCCTTGTCAAAGGCCGCATCGTGCCCCATTCGACGTACAGCCATGCCGTTAACCTGCTCGGCCGTGAAGGCGTCGCGGAGTTGTACTTCCTCATTGCCGGTTACAGCCTGATTGCCGTAATTCTGAACGGCTTCGATATGCCTGCACCGGAAAAGCCAGTGTGAGCAATATTCTAAAACGCATTATTTAAAATTTAATCCAAACCATGAACACAACAGGACTAATGCTCCTATCGGCGGCATTCGCATTGTCAGCTATGGCTTCCTGCACGCAGGACGACCACGCCCTCGCGCCTGCCCACACCTACGTACTCGTACATGGCGCGTGGCAGGCACCCTACGTTTGGGACGAAGTTCGCGCCCAATTGATCGGCTCCGGAAACAAGGTGATCGTGGTGGAACTACCCGGCCACGGTGCAGATCAGACCCCGCCGCATCAGCTTTCTCTGGATGTTTACCGCGATAAAGTGGTTCAGGCAATCAATTCAGCAAATGGTAAGGTCATACTGGTTGGGCACAGCATGGGCGGAATGGTGGTCACACACGTGGCGGAAATGATACCCTCCCAAATCGAAAAGCTCGTATACATCGGTGCGTTCCTTCCGGCCAACGGCCAGTCGCTGCTGGAACTGGCCAATACCGATCCCGATTCCAAACTCGGGCCGGCATTGAGTCAATCCGCCGACAAATTGCTGCTGGACGTAAACCAGGCCGAACTGACCAACCTTTTCATACCGGACGGCTCGCAAGCAGCCAGGGACAAAGTCGTCACCAACTACCGCGCCGAGCCCGCCATTCCGTTTACCAATGCAGTAGCGCTGACAAATGCTGGTTTCGGATCGGTTGAAAAAGTGTATATCAAAACCCTTCAGGACATTGTGATTTCCCCGGGACTGCAAGACCGTATGATAGCCGCTGCCGGTATTAAGACAGTTTATGAGGTGAATACCAGCCATTCTCCTTTCCTTTCTCAGCCTAAATCCGTCGGAGATCTGCTCGCAAAGGCGGCAAATTGATTTTCATAGTACAAAATGGTTACTCAGAATACCGTCTCAATGGTTTGAGGCGGTATTTTTTTGTCTTTTTTCAATAAAAAATATCAGTAAATCATGCGCACCGAAATACTTTGTAGTTCATATTTATCCGCTTACACAGTACCTGGTACTCACCCGATTTTCGTCAGGGTGAAACACCATTCAAGTTTTTTTTCAATTAAACCTAACGAACAAGTTTATGAAAAAAAGACAACCCAATCCATGGCTCAGATCTGCCCGAAAAAAACTTGCTCTCCTGGCGTGCGCCTTGGTGGGCATTGTGGCATGCTGCGTATCTGCCGTCGCACAATCCGTATCCGGGACCGTGCTGGATGAGTCCGGTTCCGGCCTGCCAGGTGTAAGCGTCGTCGTGAAGGGAACGGCCAATGGTACTACTACCGACACGAAGGGGAAATTTCAATTGGATGTCCCCGGGGAAGCCCCCACATTGGTTTTCAGCTTTGTCGGGTACGCTACTCAGGAAATAGCTGTTGCCAAACGTACGAGCATTACCGTTAACATGGTCGTCGAAGATCGCTTAATGTCTGAGGTGGTTGTGGTAGGTTATGGTACCCAGCAAAAGGTGAATGTCACCGGCGCGGTAGGCGTTGCGGATGCCAAGCGTATCGAAAACCGCCCTATTGCCAATACCGGCGAGGGACTTCAGGGCGTGATACCGAACCTGAACATTACAGTCCGCAACGGAGACCCGGCCCAGTCGCCCAGCTTCAATATCCGGGGTTATGAGTCGATCAACGGAGGGGCTCCGCTGATCTTGGTAGACAATGTACCGATGGATATCAACCGGATCAATCCCAACGACATTGAGAGCATCAGCGTGCTCAAAGATGCCTCCGCCGCGGCGATATACGGTGCCCGCGCGGCGTTCGGCGTGGTGCTCGTCACTACCAAGAGTGGTAAATCGGGAAAAGTGCAGGTCAACTTCGGTACCCAGTTTTCGCTGGCCAAACCCATTTTCAATATGGATGTGGTAACCGATCCCTACCAGTTCGTTCTGGCGCGCAATGCTGCCAACATCCGCACACTGGGCGCTC
>CAMLNK010000727.1 GCA_946481035.1 uncultured Dyadobacter sp.
GATGAAATCCGACCACATCACCGGCATTCCGGTTTTACTCGTAAAAAAATTGAAAGGGATTGCACAAAGCCCACCACTAACCATCCGTGGGGCTCTGCGTGTGAACGGTAGGTCCAGCCGGGACAAATTTTTGAGGCTGGCAGGTGATCTAAAATGTACTAGACCGTTTATGAGCAGAGAAGCGAACGGATGTTCCTTCAAATTGTGACGCAAAAGTAAGAACAATATTCCGTAATCGCAATGCTTTTAAGAAAGTAATTGTAATATTTTTAGAAAACAAAAACCCGGCGCATTAAAAATGGCCGGGTTTATCTAGTCAGGTTTGCTGATTCAGAATAATTCTTTGACGTCCGTATAAGGCAAATGCCATGCTTCGGCAACACCTTTAAATACTACTTTTCCGTGAACGACATTCAGGCCTTTACGCAGCTCCTCGTTGGTCGAGCAAGCTTGTTTCCAGCCTTGATTAGCCAACTGTAATGCATACGGAAGGGTTGCGTTGGTTAATGCCAATGTGGAAGTGTAAGGCACTGCGCCCGGCATGTTGGCCACGCAATAATGTACAACGCCGTCCACTTCATAGATCGGATCTTCGTGTGTGGTAGCTTTCGAAGTTTCGAAACAGCCGCCCTGGTCGATGGCCACATCCACCATGACCGTTCCGGGTTTCATCAGTTTGAGCATGTCGCGGGTGATGAGCGACGGGGCTTTCGCGCCGGGGATGAGTACACCGCCGATGATCAGGTTGGCGCCCTGGATGAGCTCGCGGATATTGTATTCGTTGGACATGACCGTGTCTACGTTCGCCGGCATAATGTCTTCCAGGTAACGCAGCCGCGCCAGGCTGATGTCCATGATCGTCACATTCGCCCCAAGTCCCGCGGCCATTTTCGCTGCCTGCGTTCCTACAATACCGCCGCCTAGTACGAGTACATTCGCGGGTTTCACGCCAGCCACGCCGCCGAGCAGGATACCGAAGCCACCCATGGGTTTTTCGAGGTATTTGGCGCCTTCCTGGATGGCCATACGGCCGGCTACTTCGCTCATCGGAACGAGTAATGGAAGGCTTCTGTCTGTTTTTTCGACGGTTTCGTATGCGAGGCAAACGGCTTTGCGCTCGATCATCGCGTGGGTGAGGGGCTCGGAGGACGCGAAGTGGAAGTAGGTGAAGAGGAGCTGGTTTTCTTTAATTAGTGGGTATTCACTAGCAATGGGCTCTTTTACCTTTATTATCATTTCGGCGATGCCGTAAACTTCTTCGATGGTTGGGAGAATGCCGGCGCCTGCATGTGTGTATTGTTCGTCGGTAAAACCGCTGCTTTTGCCCGCCTCTGCCTGCACGTACACCGTGTGTCCGTGCTTACGCAGCTCTGTGACTCCTGCGGGCGTTAAAGCTACCCGGTTCTCGTTGTTCTTGATTTCTTTGGGGACACCAATGATCATCGGTATGTAAGTGTTTATATAGTTTAGATTAATGGGTTCAAAATTAATTTTTGACAGAAAAACATACTACAAGGAGCTAAAAAGACAGAAAAGAAAACTATTTTTGATCTTATTGGTGAGAAAAATTTCTGCCGGTAACGCTCACAGCCTGGGCACAGCCACAAAAAATACTTTATGCAACCCGACCAGACCGACCGTAAGATTCTGGATTTACTTCAAAATAATGCCCAAATGACGATCAAGGAGATCGCCAGCAAGATCAATCTGTCGGTTACGCCCGTGCACGAGCGCATCCGAAAGCTTGAAAAAGAGGGGTTTATCGATAAATATGTGTGCCTGCTCAACCGGCGGAAATTGGGGAAAAGTCTGGTGGTGTATTGTAATGTGACGCTCGATAAACAGCGGAAAGAGAGCTTCGAGGATTTCAACCAGGCTATCGTAAAAATGCCGGAAGTGCTGGAATGCTCCGTAGTGTCGGGCAACTTCGATTATATGCTGAAAGTGGTCGTCGAGGACGGCGAGGCTTACAATCAGTTTTACCAGCATAAACTTTCTGCCCTGTCGAGCGTGTTACACATCAGCAGTTATTTCGTAATTTCCGAGATCAAGTACACCACCGGAATCGCTGTAATGTAATTATCAACGCTATTTGAATTGATCATCAGGCCGGTAGGCGCGCGCTGATCGCTGAATGCAGAGCATATGAACAAGAATTTTAAGGATGGCCTGAACCTGATGTCGAAGGTGACGCCGAAGCGCGCCTGGAATGCGATGCAGATATTGGGAAGCTATTTTTATTCCAAAATGACAGGAAACCCCGTCCATTGGGGAATGCCTATTGCGATTTCTTTCGAACCCACCACATCGTGTAACCTCCGCTGCCCCGAATGCCCCAGCGGCCTCCGCTCGTTTACGCGGCCGACGGGCATGATGGAAGAAAAGCTGTACAAACGGACCATCGACGAGCTCGGCGATACCTTATTGTATCTGATTTTCTATTTCCAGGGCGAGCCTTACCTGCATCCCAAATTCTTCGAATTGGTTAAATACGCCAGTGCCAAAGGCATTTATACGGCCACTTCCACCAACGCGCATTACCTTACCGACGAAAAGGCGCGTAAAACCGTGGAGTCGGGGCTGGACCGCCTGATTATTTCCATTGATGGTACTACCCAGGACGTATACCAGCAATACCGTGTGGGCGGAAACCTGGAAAAAGTGCTCGAAGGAACGCGCAACATCATTAAATGGAAGAAGGAGCTTAAATCCGCTACGCCGCACGTGATTTTTCAGTTCCTGGTCGTGAAGCCGAACGAGCACCAGATCGAGGACGTCAAAAAGCTGGCCGAGGAAATGGGCGTAGATGAGGTAGGGCTGAAAACCGCTCAGATTTACGATTACGAAGAAGGCTCAGACCTCATTCCTACCATTGAAAAATACTCCCGCTATCAGGTGCAGGCCGACGGCAAGTACTCCATCAAAAATAAATTCGTGGACCACTGTTGGAAAATGTGGCACTCGTGCGTGATCACATGGGACGGTGCCGTGGTGCCCTGCTGCTTCGACAAGGACGCCGAGTACAAGCTGGGCGATATGAAAACTTCGACCTTCCGCCAGCTGTGGAAGGGAAAGAAGTACCGCGATTTCCGCGCTTCGCTGATCAGATCCCGCTCAGAGATAGAGATGTGCAAGAACTGTACGGAAGGAACGCAGGTGTGGGCGTGAAACATTGGCCCTTTTTTCAGTCCAAATTATTTTTAATTAAATAATAATATCATTTAAAAAATTGATTGTCAATTAGTTTGGCGTTTTCTTGAAAACTCCGTGGAACATTTTTTGGTGAATTGCCCCGAATAATAGAAATTTGACATTGGTAACTCAAATGAATACATGGGCAAAGTAATTGCAATTGCAAACCAAAAGGGAGGCGTAGGGAAAACTACCACTGCTATTAACCTTGCGGCCAGTTTGGCCGCGCTTGAATTTCGCACACTCATTATCGATGCCGACCCGCAGGCCAATTCTACGTCGGGGCTCGGTTTCAATCCGCAGGAGATGGAAAACAGCATTTACGAATGCATGGTGGAGCAGGCGAAGACTTCGGAAAT
>CAMLNK010000728.1 GCA_946481035.1 uncultured Dyadobacter sp.
AAGCGCTGTACCGTCCAGATTGTGGCATTGTCGGGTAATTTAAATGCAGTCTTGACCCCTTTTTGCAGCTCATAGTCGACCAACTGATTCCCTAACCCGATTATCAACCTGCCCGGCGGGTGATCTGCAAGCACCACCGTCGGGCCATAGCGCGGTTTACTCACCAGCACTTTCACCGATTCGTCGTTTAAATTGCCCGAATAGACCCCGAACTTTTCAAAACTGGCATAAACGGCATCGCCTGCAACAGTAATCCCACGGATCGCCGCCGCTTTTTCACCGGTGTAGGTAGCATTATAAAACAACCTGCGGAAGTAGTTGGGCACCACCTTTACCTGATACACACCAAAACTTGTCCCCAGCCACATCGAGCCATTTTGATCAACCAAAAAACTCCGGTTGACGACGGCCTCTCCCAGCAACTGATCGCTGATATCCAGCAGTACGGCACCCGTCGAATCGCGGAGACGTGTACCATCCCAGATAGCGCCGGTTTTGTCGAATACGTGGCAAACCGGAAAAAGTGCCTGGGATAAGAGCGGAAGCTGAGTATGGGGCAGTTCGTGCCGGTTGCCGGACTCGTCGATCCTGTAAAAATTATAGGCAAAATCGCGGGCCGGGGACGTCAGCATATAACAGAATTCAGTTCCGGCATTGCGTTGCCCCAGGCTATTGGCTATCAGGTGCCTCGCATGCCTGTACTCGCGAAGCACGCGGCCGTCCCGCGTAAGTTCAACCAGGTTCAATCCATCGGCAACAGCCCAAACGGTATTACGGATCGTCGCCTGCCGGAGCGTCAGTTGCTGAAACTGCCTCAGGCGGACATGCTTCAAACCGGATTTGGGATGGTATGACGACAATATGGCCGGCTGGTGGTTTGCAAAAAAAATCGTCCCATCCGCCGCCCCAACCAGGCGCTGCGGGACGTTCAGCCGGCTGTCGATATATTTTCGGCCGAATTTCTCTTCAAAAAGGGTAGTCTTTCCCGTCAGCGGATTGAAAAGGGAAATCCGCGATTCGCCGAAGGGCCCCATGAGCCAAAGGATTCCGTCGGCGTCCTGGGCAATGGATTGGATATCATCAAATGCAAGCCCGTTGCGGTCTTTGGTGAAGTTCGTAAAGGCCTTTCCATCAAAACGGCTGAGCCCATACTTCGTACCGAACCATATAAACCCCTGCCTGTCCTGAAAAATGGCATTTACCTCCCTGTGCGCAAGCCCGTCGGCCGCGCTATAATGCTTCACCCACGCTACATAAGGTTGTTGTGCGCCGGCAGTAAACGCAAACAACCCAAACAAAAAACCTATGAAAAGACGTGCTGATTTCACCGAATTCATCAAACCTGAAAAAACAGTAAATGTAGCATACCTACTATCCCGATTTTGTAGCTAAAATTCAACTGTGAGGAACTAGTCCGTCAGTTTGGGGGCTTGCGAACATTAACGTGTGGAACTAGTCCGCCAGTTTGAAAGCGTACGGACATCCACTCTGCCACTCCTGCAACCGGTTGAGGGTGGTTTTCGATATTTTGAGTAATAGACTGGTATTCATTTCCATGACAATGCCGATAACTCACCCAGGGTGCATTTTAATCTTAATTTAAGGTCATTTTAACCGCGTTTAAATCTGCTCGGGCCTCTTTTGGACTATATTTTTTAAAAATATTAATATCCCCCTCCCCCTAACATCAAACCGAATTACGCCTGCCGAACGGCATAAGGCGATGGCTTTGCCATGCCCGGATTTACTAAAACCTGAAATTATTACTAAACCTGTTTGAAAATCATGACAAATATCCGCTCTCCCGTGCGCCACGTACGGACACCCTCCACCTATTTTCTAAAACAAAACGCTTGATAAAAAACTAACTGATTTCTACATGAAAAGTTATGTACAACCGCCCGTCGTACGGTCGGGAGGGATTATGAAAATAGTCCTGCTAAACCTTTTACTCCTGATCTCCTTATGTGCCAACGCCGGCGCTGCAACCAGCCGGGCCGCCGACAAGAAAATTACCGGTAAAGTGATGGATTCCAAAGATTCCTCCCCGCTTCCGGGTGTAAATGTGCTCATCAAAGGAACCGGTGTCGGCACCTCCACGGATGCCAACGGAAATTACGAAATCAATGTACCGAACGAATCCAGCGTACTGGTATTCAGCTTCGTAGGATTTACGAGCCAGGAAATCACCGTCGGCAGCCAGTCGGCGATCGACGTAAACCTTGCTACCGACGCCAAAGCGCTCACAGAAGTGGTCGTGATCGGGTACGGTACCGTTCGCAAATCGGACCTTACCGGGGCCGTTGCTACGATCAAGGGCGAGCAGCTGGTAGACAAGCCGGTACCCAACGTTTCCCAGGCCCTGCAAGGTAAAATTGCGGGTGTCGAGGTGAGCGTCAACAGCAATGCGCCGGGTGCGGCAGCGAAGGTACGCGTCCGCGGTATCGGCTCCATCAACTCCAATATCGACCCGCTCTACGTTGTGGACGGCGTGATCGGGGTGGATGGAAACTCGATCAACCCGAATGATATTGCCTCGCTGGAAGTACTCAAAGATGCGTCCTCTACCGCTATTTATGGCGCCCGGGGTGCAAATGGCGTGATCATGATCACGACCAAGCGCGGCCGTGCGGGCGGAATGAAGGTTTCTTATGATGGGAATGTCAATGTGAGCGACCTGTACCGCCACGTGAAAACCCTGAATTCGGATGAATTTGTGAAAGTCTACAATGAAGCTTACGCCAACGGTACCAAATTTGACCCCGCCGGCGGCACCTGGACGCCCCCTGCGCTGCTCAATCATGCCAATTTCCCGCTGCTCTTCGATGCTAACGATAAGCCATTGTACAATACCAACTGGGAAAAAGAGGTATACAAGCCTGCCATTTCGACCAACCACGCCCTTAATTTCCAGGGGGGTAACGACAAAACGTTGTTCAGCCTCTCGCTCGGTTACCTGAACCAGAACGGCCTGATGGCAACTTCGGCTTTCAAGCGGTACAACCTTCGGTTCACGGTCGATAGCGACATTAACAAATGGCTGAAAGTGGGCGGAAGCCTGTCGCTGATCAACAGCCGGCAGCGCATGGTATCCGACGGCAACGGCGGGCTGAATGTGCCCCGCATGGTGTCGGAAGAGGTGCCTATCCTCCCCGTGAAGTATCCCGACGGTACCTGGGCGGGCAATAACGACATTGCCGGACTGGAAGGCGGACCGAACCCGGTGAACATCGCCAACAACCGGTACACCATCAATAACACGCTTCAATCGCTCGGAAATACGTATCTGCTCTTCCACATTGCCAAAGACCTGGATTTCAAAACCGACCTCGGGTTTAACCTGCAATCGCAGAAAAACAACTATTTCTCTTCCCAGAACCTGGCGCACATGTCGGCCGACCAGGGCGGGGTTGCCAACATCCGGGGTTACCTGAATACCTACTGGCAGTCGGAAAACTACCTGACCTGGAACAAGGCGATCAACCAGCGTCACCGGTTTACCGCGTTGCTCGGGGCATCGTGGCAGCAGTACAACCAGGAAACGGATTTC
>CAMLNK010000729.1 GCA_946481035.1 uncultured Dyadobacter sp.
TTTGGCATTTTTAGAAACCTTGGCCACTTCAAAATAGGCTTCTCCCACTATTTCCACCACCCTTTCCTGTATCGGAAACACTGTAGGGAAGCGGATAGACGACGCTGCATTAAGCCAAACTCTCGTTCCGTCGGGGAGTTTGATCTGATACTGCCCCGCCCTGGGCGTGCTGATGGTATTATACGCCAGGTCGCGGGAAGGGCCATTGCCTTCCTGCATTTCAAATTGGTAAACGATCTCTCCCTGCTTTGTCTTGATGACGGCGGTTTGCCCCTGCTGGGCCAGCTTTCCATTCACCGCCTCGTGCAGCATAATGCTTTGCCCGTTGGCAAGCGTAAGTTTGGCCCTGTTGTCGCCCGGTATGGCATCGGCAATGGCAGGTTTGCCGACTGCCGGTTGCACCTTTGCTGTACGGAAAAAATTGACCCCTATTGTTGCGGCTATAACCACCGACGCGGCCACTCCGATCCATTTTAGCAGCGATATGGTCCGCGCCTTCTTGCGTACAGTTCTCTCCTGGTTTGGCGGCAGCGACTCCCAAACCTTATCGAGCTGCTTTTCCAGTTCGTCGGCATTCACCGTCAGGTTAGCGGACTTTGCCCGGGCGAGATACCAGCTTTCGAGCATAGCCAGTTCGTCCTCGGTTAAGGTATTATCCCTGTATTTCTGTAATAAGTCTTTTGCAGAAGATTCGTCCATTACACCAGTTTTTATCCTTCGTGCATATAGGACGGGAAAGTCGGGCGGGAGTAGTATCCTGTTTGAAAAAAATATTCCTTTTTTTACATTTTCAGGAATATGAGCGTCAGAATGAAGGCAAGGTCAATTTTGTGTTTCAAAATATGAAGGGCGCTACTCACCTGTTTTTTGACGGTTTTGTCCGAGATTTGAAGCTCCTCGGCGATCTGTTTGTAGGAAAGGTCGGTATTTCTGCTCATCTCGAACACTTCTCTCATTCTCGGAGGCAGCAAGGAAATTTCACTTTCTATGATCTGGGTAAGTTCTTTTTCCCTGATCTGCTGATCCGTAATGCATTCACCTTCTTCCATGTAAGATGCCAGGGAGTCGATGTATTTTTGTTCCACCTTTTTATGGGCCATTACATCGAAAATCCGGTTTCGCAGGGCTTTGTACAGATAGGATGAAAACGAGGTATGCAGTTTGATGTCCTTTCTGTTAACCCATAGTATTGTGAAGAGCTCCTGCAAAATATCTTTGGCTTCGTCATCATCCCCCAGCATTCTGTAAGCATGTAAAAAGAGTACACCTTTATAGCGTTGGTAAATTTCGGCGAACGCCTGAGCGTCATCTTCAGCGATCAGCCGGGCTAAGTCAAGGTCACTATTTTGACGATAAAAGTTCATGTCAACAATAATTCGAACAGCACCGCACAGGCCTCATTTCCACTAAATCGGGAATTTTGCCTGCAATTTCCGGTACTTTTGTGCTTTGCATTTAACGGGTAGGAGCAGCCGCGAATATACACAAAACTAGTCAATCAGCAGAATTGTACAAATAAATATCGTAATCACAATAGTCGCCTGTGTGGTATTTGATAACAGTGCCACTACCTTATTGTCGCAAAGCCCGATCAAAAAAACAGCTACTTTTTATTAAATCGCACGTTTGAAAACCACCATTACTCTTTCGCAGACAAAACAGCATTTCGAAATTCTCGACGGGTTAAGGGGCGTTGCCGCATTGGCTGTTGTCATATTTCATTTCATGGAATGGATCTTTACCGATCCCTCCAAAAACTTTATTGGACACGGGTTCCTGGCCGTCGATTTCTTTTTTTGCCTTTCAGGGTTTGTGATCGGGTATGCCTACGACGACCGGATCGGCAAAATAGGCCTTTGGCAGTTTTTCCTGCTGAGGATCATCAGGCTGCATCCGCTGGTTTTGGCAGGATCGGTACTCGGCCTGCTGGCATTTTTGTTCGATCCGTTCGGCGGCCACCCCGAATTGTACAGTACCGGTAAAATCATTCTCGCATTTCTTTGCTCGGTACTCCTTATCCCGTTGCCCGTCATATCCGACCGCGCATTCAACCTGTTTAGCTTCAATGCGCCGGCGTGGTCGCTGTTCTGGGAGTATGTTGCCAACATTGTTTACGCGCTCGTGCTTTACCGCATCGACCGCCGTTATACGCTGCTGCTGACGCTGGTCTCGGCGATCGCCCTTGGTTTTGTGGCTTATCGCACGGGCAATCTGCTGGGCGGTTGGAGCGGCCCCACCTTTTGGGACGGATGTGCCCGCGTATCCTACTCCTTTTTGGCAGGCTTGCTCATTTACCGCTCCAACTGGGTTATCAAAAATAAGCTGGGATTCATCGGCTTGTCCGTATTGTTGCTGCTGGCCTTTGTAATGCCTTCTTCCAAATGGAACTGGCTGTCAGAATTGTTGGTGGTGCTGTTTTACTTTCCGCTGCTGATCGCGCTGGGCGCGGGGGCTGCCTTATCTCCGGGGCTAAAAAACGTCTGCACCTTTTCGGGGAAGATCTCCTACCCGTTATACATGACGCACTATGCCGCGCTATGGATGTTCGGCAACTACTACACCAGTTATAAACCGGGTGCCATGCAGTTGACGCTCATCGTCATAGCCGGAGTGGTACTGCTGGTTGCGGCAGCGTATTTGGTGATGGTGATTTATGATATTCCGGTGAGGAAGTATCTCAAGGCACAAGCACCATCCGGCCGGTTTTAATTCCGAGCGCCTCTCCCTTTTCACCCATCAGGAAAACCTTGTAACTGTAAACTCCCGCTCCAACATTGTCCCGATTCCAATACCATTCTATCACCGGCGACTTATCGGAAATTATCAAAGTTTTATCGTCCATCTCATTGCCCCGCTGATCGTAAATCAGGTAACGAACCGATTTAACAGGCAGCGACTTTACGGCGTTTACTTCAAAACGCAAATACGAAGTAGCGGGGTTTGGGCTTACTACCAGAGAATGCTGCATTTCGTCAGGCACTACTATTTCAAAATACATCCGGTAGGGCTCGGTGACCTCGTTGCCCTCGCGGTCCCGCGCATTGATCAGTATTTCATATTTCCCTGGCCCCAGTTTACTCTGAAAATCGAGTTCTATCGCTCTGTTTTCCAATGCCCGTATTTGAATGTTATTGCCGGAATAAGTAATCCGGCCAAAATCGCATTCATCGTTCGTGCAGGGTTTTATAAAGATATCCACAAGCGTGGTGTCGGGAGAAAGTAGCCGGTCGTCGGTGAGTGAGATGCTGAATGACGGTTCCGGCGAGATCGGTTGGTCTTGTTTCAGGAAGCGCCCGTCGGCCTTGATAGTCAGAATGGGTGCAATGTTGTCTTTTAAGGTCTTGTTCGAGAACGTTTGCTTATCCTTTACCAAATCCCAGTCAATGTACAATTCCGATGCATTGTTATCGCGGGTAAGCTCTTTCAGCGTCTGCCCCGGATCTATCTGCACTTTGATCGATTTCAGATCTTTTTCGTTTCGAAATGCTACTTGCAAAAGTTGCCCGGCCGCGAAAGATTTCACATCGACCTTCCTCGTATATGTC
>CAMLNK010000730.1 GCA_946481035.1 uncultured Dyadobacter sp.
TTTCAAAGGCCTTCGCATTGACCATATCGATGGCCTCCTTGATCCAACGGAATATCTGAACAAGCTGCGGGAGCAAGTAGGAAGTGAAGCATACATCATCGCGGAAAAGATACTGGGAGAGAAGGAAGACTTGCCTTTACATTGGCCGATACAGGGAACGACGGGCTACGAGTTTCTTGCCACTGTTAATAATCTGTTCACGAGCCGGGCGGCAGAGGCTTCATTTACTGCATTTTATAGAGAGCTAACCAGTGAGGATCGGCCCGTCAAAGAGCAGCTACTGAGCAAGAAGAGCGAAATCCTTTATGGGCATATGGCCGGTGAGCTCGAAAATTTGTACCGGTTATTCGTATTGTTGGAATTGGTTGACACAGAGACCTTACACCGCATTGGGGCTGAACTTGTTCGACAGGTGATCGGTGAATTCCTGATCCATTGCCCCGTGTACAGGTATTATGGCAATGCAATGCCGCTTTCGGACGCGGAATCAAAGGTTATTAAGGACGTTTTTGTGGATATTAATAAACACCACCTCGATTTATCTCCGGCAGTCGAGTTGCTGGAACAATGCTTTATACACCGGCCTGCGTTAGGCGATGAGGACTACAATCGCCGTGCCGCCGAATTTTACCAGCGATGCATGCAGTTCACGGGGCCGCTAATGGCCAAGGGTGGGGAAGACACATTGATGTACACCAGCAACCGGTTCGTTGCCCATAACGAGGTGGGGGATTTCCCGGGCCGATTCGGCATTTCTATCGCCGATTTTCACAAGTGGATGAAGAAACGCCGCAAAGAGTGGCCGATGGCACTGAATGCTACTTCCACGCACGACACCAAGCGCGGCGAGGATGTGCGGGCGAGGCTGAATGTGCTCACCGACCTGGCTGAGGAATGGATCGGAAAAGTGAAGGTGTGGCGCGAAGCAAAAAATGAATTGCGCCAATCCGGAAAGGGACCTGATACGAACGAGGAATATCTTATTTATCAGACTGTTGCAGGTGCCTATCCTATGGGGACAGAGGATGCGGATGAATTCACAGAGCGGCTGGCGGAGTATCTGCAAAAAGCATTGCGTGAAGCGAAGATCAACTCTAACTGGGCTTCGCCCAATGAACCATATGAGAAAGCAATTCATGATTTTGCCAAAGCATTGCTGAAAGAAGGCTCAGCATTTTTCACCTCGTTTCAGGAGTTCCTGGAATCGATCGTGGATTTTGGCATCATCAACTCGCTGGCACAAGTGGTGATTAAATTCACTTGCCCGGGCATTCCCGACGTCTATCAGGGTTGCGAACTATGGGATCTAAGCCTTGTCGACCCCGACAACCGGCGCAGAGTTGATTTTGGAAAAAGAAAGGAATTGCTTGACGAACTGGAAGGCTACGAATCGGATCGTTTGCTGGAAAAGCTCTGGGAAGACCGCAGCAGCGGGCAGGTAAAATTGTGGCTGACGCAGCGTTTGTTTCAGCTCCGCAGGCAAAACCCACTGGCATTTACACAGGGCGAATATATCCCGTTGAAGGTAAGAGGCACTTACAAAGATTATTTGCTGGCGTTCATGCGAAGGCACAAGCGCGACGTTTTCGTGACGGTTGTACCGCTTCATACGGCGATAATCAGCCGGGAGCAACAAAAGAATTTCTTTGAACTGGACTGGAAGGACACACACGTTGTATTGCCGGAGAATGTACTGTCTGAGTGGACCAACTTGCTGACTGATAGCGTGGAGTCATTTTTGATGAAACTTTCGCCCGCCGACCTTTTCAAGGGCATGCCGGTGGCGATCCTGAAAGGCAAACGCGCGGATAATGAACGCAATGCGGGGGTGTTGTTGCATATAAGCTCACTGGCGTCGCCATTTGGCATCGGAGACGTTGGCCCGGCGGCCTATCAATTTGCGGATTTTTTAGAAAAGACAAATCAAAAGGTGTGGCAGGTACTGCCGCTCAATCCTACGGAGACCTCTCAGGGTAACTCTCCTTATAGTGCCTTGTCGAGCAGGGCAGGTAATTCGTTATTGATCAGTCCGGAAATACTGGCAGGTGAAGGGTATCTGGCCAATGAAGATCTGCAAGAAAACCATTTGCCCGAATCGTCGGCAGTGGACTTTGAGGCCGCCAGTCAAAAGAAAAAAGTATTACTGGAACGAGCGTTCCGAAACTATCAGGCGAATCCGGGTGAAGCCTCCGGTGAGCTGGACGAGTTCGTCAAAAGAAATGCCCAATGGCTGGACGATTTCGCACTGTATATGGCGCTTAAAAAGCGGTATGAAAACCAACCCTGGTATACCTGGCCGGAAGAGCTTCGCAACAGAGCGCATGCAGCGCTGGACAAAATCAGGGTGCAGGACGAAGAAGAAATCCAGTGGATTAAATGGCAGCAATACATATTTGACAGACAATGGAAGGCCCTTCGGAAATATTGCAATGATAGGGAAATCAGCCTGCTCGGAGATATCCCGTTTTACGTAAGCTACGATTCGGCGGATGTTTGGGCCAATCGCGAAATGTTTTGTGTGGACGCCGATGGCCGGATCACCGGCATTGCCGGCGTGCCACCCGATGCTTTTTCCGAGGACGGACAGCTTTGGGGGATGCCGGTTTTCAACTGGAATGCGCTTCAATCGCAAGACTACCAATGGTGGATCGATCGGCTGAAACGGAATATCGAGTTATTCGATCTGGTCAGGCTGGATCATTTCCGGGCATTTGCCGATTATTGGCAAGTGCCGGGCGGCGAGAAAACAGCGATCAACGGAATGTGGCAAAACGGGCCGGGTGAAGATTTTTTCACAAAAGTGGAAGCCGCGCTGGGGCAGCTGCCATTCGTTGCGGAAGATTTGGGAGAAATCAGCCCCGAGGTCTATTTGCTACGGGACAAGTTCAATCTGCCGGGAATGAAGGTCCTTCAATTTGCTTTTGACGACAATATGTCGCAATCCGACCATATTCCGCATAATTACAAACACAATTTCATCGCATACACCGGCACGCATGACAACAACACGACCAAAGGCTGGTACCGCGAGTTGGGGGCGTCGGGGGTTCAGGAGCAAATTGCACTATATCTGGGGAAATCGGTTTCCGAAGAGAACGTAGCCGCAGAACTGGCCAGAGCAGTCTTTGGCTCCGTCGCCAAAACTGCCATTTTGCCCATTCAGGATATCCTCAATCTGGATGAAACGGCCAAGATGAACATCCCTGGCTCCAACGAAAACAACTGGGTGTGGAGACTGCTGCCGGGACAGATTACCGAGCATACCGCTGAATTTTTGGCGTCCATGACACAGCTCTATAACCGGGAGTAAGCATTAAGATTCTTAAAATTTAAATCAAAAGTCCGATGCAGTTGTGGCTATATTTGCGCATAGTCATCAACCAGGGATTATTATGCTCGTCCGAAAATTCGCCGTTTTCCTGTTTCTTTCTTTTACAGGTATTTTCACCATTTCCTGTGACCGGCCTGCTGGTACACCCCAGGAGGCGGCCGGGTTGCTGACGGCCGTGCCGCAATGGAAGATCGAGGAGATCATCGTCAAC
>CAMLNK010000731.1 GCA_946481035.1 uncultured Dyadobacter sp.
GGTAGCTTCTTCCAGGCGCTGGTTCAGCTCGGCGTTTTCCCGGAGAAGTTGCTCATAAGTTTTCGCGTTGCTCATATTATTCAGTAGCTATACCAAGACCTTTCAAAACCTTTTGTATGTCCGACATGTCTCCGATCAGCCTCCGCTCAGGGTAAGGTCTTGACTTGATCAAAAGCGGCAGTGCAACAAGCTGTTCCTGCGAAGCGAGGGACTTTTCCTGGTGGACGTCGATCACCCGGAGGGTATACCTTTCCTTGATGTATTTTTCACAGATTTCCCTGAGATTCGCTACCGCCCGGATCGAATTAGAGGAAGCACCGGCTATAAACAGGTCCAGGACGAAGTGTTTGTCCATTTCGTCGCCATCGTCCCAATCCTGCGTATCGTGTGTTTCTTCGATCATCTGATTTATTTTGCCGGGCGAATATTGAGTCCAACCAGTACTTTTTCCTCGTTGGACAGGTCTCCAATGATTTTTCGAATGGGTTCCGGTACTTTTTTGACCAGCGTGGGAATGGCGAGGATCTGGTCGCCCTCAGCCAATTGCGGGTGAACGAGCAAGTCGATTACCTCTATCACATATTTGTCTTTCAGGTGTTCTTCACAGTACTTTTTCAGGTTGGCGAGCGCAGCCACCGACCGGGCGGTTTTCCCGGCAACATACAGCCTGAGCTCCCATACTTCTTCTTTCACTTCTTCCATAACGGGGTATTAAAGCAGGTCGTCACGTTTGCGGGTGAGTTCCTTGCGGTTATCTTCCATAATGCTTTTTTTAAGCTCATCCTCGATATAGCTTTTGTTGAGCTCTTCCTGCAATGATTCGAATTCTTCTTTCAGCGTAGCGATCTTCGATTCGAGGACCAGTCTTTTGCGTTCGATCTCGCGATCCTTTCTCGAAACGGCATGGTCGCGGAGTGCTTCGGAGGTTTTTTCCAATAACTGCTGCGTCTCGCGCGCGGAGCCCGTGAGGACGCCCACGGGGCCGAGGAATACTTCCACCAGTTTGAGGCCGTCGTCGGTGATCACAAACTCCCTCACCTGGTTGGAATGCTTCATCCCGCGCGATTTCATAACATACAACCCGCGGTTGCGCTCTCCATTGGACTCGATGTCACGCACGAGTATCCACACATCTACGAGCGATGATACGCCTTCGTCGGTTTGTTCGCTGTTTTTGTCGTTGAGCGCCAATGCCGTAAACATGACGGTAATTTGTTGGCTTTGCAGGAAATCGATCAGGCGTGTGAGCAGGCTCCTGACCTCGCTGTTTGATCCGACCGTAATGAGGTTGCTGATCGGATCGAGCACGACCACGCTGGGTTTGAACTTTTCGACCAATTTCACGATGTTCAGCAAATGCATTTCCAATCCGTTGAGCGTGGGCCGGGAAGCGCTGAACAGCAACAAACCATTGTCTACATGCGCCTGCAGGTCGATATTGATCGACTGCATGTTGCGGACGATCTGGTGAGGCGATTCTTCAAATGCAAAATAGATGGCGCGCATACCATCGGCACACGTTTTGTCGATAAAACTCCCCGCTATGGAGGTTTTTCCCGTACCGGCCGTGCCGGAAACCAATATGCTGCTGGCCTTGAAGAACCCGTCGCCGCCCAGCATTTTGTCGAGCGCCGGAATGCCCGATGATATTCTTTCGGATGAGACCGGGTGGTTCAGTTGAAGCGATGTTACCGGCAAAACCGAAATACCCTCCTCGTCGATCAGAAACGGATATTCATTGGTGCCGTGTACTGAGCCGCGGTATTTAATGATCCGCAGAATGCGGGTTGATATTTTGTTGTCGACCCGGTGATCGAGCAGGATCACACAGTCCGACACATATTCTTCGAGCCCCTGGCGTGTCAGCGATGCTTCTCCTTTTTCGCCGGTGATGATGGTCGTCACTTTCTTTTCTTTGAGCCATTCAAACAGCCTGCGGAGCTCGGCCCGCAGCACAGCCTGGTTGGTAAGTCCGGAGAAAAGACTTTCGATCGTATCCAGTACGACGCGCTTGGCGCCGATACTGTCAATGGCGTAGGCGAGGCGTATAAAAAGGCCATCCAGGTTGTATTCGCCTGTTTCTTCGATTTCGCTTCGTTCGATACGCACGTGATCGACCCGGATTTGCCCGTCGCGCTGCAACTGGTTGAGGTCAAACCCGAGTGACGCCACATTAACGGCGAGTTCTTCGGCTTTTTCTTCAAAAGCCACAAAAACGCCGGGTTCGTTATACTTCGTAGCCCCGTGCACGAGGAATTCCATCGAGAACAGTGTTTTCCCGGATCCGGCCGAGCCGCAAACCAGTGTTGGCCGGCCGGAGGGTAATCCGCCTGCGGTTATTTCGTCGAGACCGCGGATGCCGGTGTTCGATTTGGGAAGTTTGCTAGGCATTTTTCTTGATTCTGAGGGTTCCAAACTCATTGTCAAATCTTAATTAATAGTCTACTGTGAAATATTATTTTGCAATTCGCTCAAAAAAGATCGCTGCAAAAAGCGTTCCATTAAAACCATGCCGGGATAAAATACACGGTTACAAAAGAGAAAGGCCCCGCTGGTCGGTTATCGACCGGCGGAGCCTTTTTTGCGGATATTAGTTTGTTGATGCCTCCCTTTTGCTTAGCTAACGGCCGTGGGCTACTGTCCGGCTGCCGGCTCGCTGTAAAAGAAATCGTCCATGATCACCAGGTCGTCGTTGGCATTGTACTTGTACCCGCCGGTAATGCCCGCCGAACCGGAAGTGATGGTAACCCTCGTCACTTTGTTGTCGGGGAAAACGACGCCGAGGAACGAGAAGCCATTGTTGTCGCTGCGGGCAGGGACGTTGAATTTACCCAGACTCTTATCTCCTTCGAAAAACTCGATGCTGCTGATATTAGCACGGTCCACGTCCGAAAATATGGCGCCGAATCCTCTGACGAACGCGGCAGTTGCCGTGCCGGGTATTTTGAAAGTCAGGTCCATTTTGTTGCTGCCGATGGCTGCGAATGTGCGGGCCGGACTAAATGCTTTGAACTGCTCGCTATTACCGGAAACGGCGTCGCTGAAATCTTTATCGCTTACCCGGAAACCTTTGCCGGGTGTGGAGAATACAATGCCGCGTTTCCTTCCCACCGGCAGGGCAGGGTCGGTGCTGTTGAAAAAGTCGCCCGGAAAGTTGTCGGTGTTCGTCTGGTTATCGGGTACTGCATCCCAGTTGATTTCCCTGCGGCCGGTTGCATTGACCGTCGTGTTCAGCGGATCGCCCAGCAATGACCTGAATGCCGAGATTTGCGTATTAATGTCGCCGCTGCCTTTGATTTCGGTGAAATTAATCGCCTGGGACGGGTTCGGATCGTCGTTTTCAGAGTTACATGCGGATACGAATGCAATGCAGGCAAAGAGTGTGACATTACGCAGAACTGTTTTGAACGTTGTTTTCATGGTATTTAATGGTATGGATATAGAATGGAACTTGAAAAATTCTTGAAAGCGTTAATTCATGCAAAGTGCCGCCTGATCAGCCGGTACAGGGCTTTTGACTTTTAGAAACAGATTGATACCC
>CAMLNK010000732.1 GCA_946481035.1 uncultured Dyadobacter sp.
ATATGTAGGCATGCGCGAACTGGCCGCAGACCTGGGTATGCGCATCGGTAATCTCACGTATTATTTCCCGACGAAAGATGATCTTGTCTTCAGTATAAGCCAAGCCTATACCGAGTCCAATTCACAGATTCACAGTGACTTTCCAGTAAAAAGTTTGTATGATTTTCTTCACAAAAACAGGCTACTCTTTGAAAATGGCTTAAAATATCAATGCCTGATGCTCAGCATGGTGCATTTAATGCAGCAGAACACCCGCATTGCCGCTCATTACCAGGGGAATGTGATGCAGAACCGGATGTCCGGACTGTCACAAGATATCGGGCTTTTGGAAGAAAGCAAATATCTGAAATTCAGCTGCGAAGACGATAGGTTACTGATTATTTCGAGCAACAGCCTGCAAAGCCGCTTCTGGCTGTCCGAAGCCGTACTTATCGAATCCAGGCAGAATCTGGCACGGCAGATGACGCATTACCTAAGGATGAAGGCACATTTGTTCCGGCCTTTTGCAACTAAGAAGGGAGTTGCGGATATTGAACGGTTTGTCGGGGAATTGAGTCAATAGCTCAGCAAAAAGCCCGTTACGATTACCATCGCAACGGGCCCAGTTATCAGAAGGAACCTCCTCCATCCTCCCTTCTTCCTTTCCTCCTCAAAATTACTTATTCCGCTCTTCAATCCACTTCCGTGCATTCACGAACGCTTCCATCCAGGGCGAAACTTCGTCCTGACGGCCTTCGGGATAATGCGCCCAGTGCCACTGGAACAAAGACCGTTCGATGTGCGGCATGGTTACCAAATGGCGGCCCGTGTTGTCACAGAGGATCGCAGTATTATAATCCGAGCCGTTAGGATTGGCCGGGTAAGTCTCGTAGCCATATTTGGAAACGATATTGTACTGACTTTCAGCCAATGGCAGCTGGAAGCGACCTTCCCCGTGAGACACCCACACACCCAGCGTGCTACCTGCGAGCGAAGAAAGCATCACCGAATTATTAGGCTGAACCGTCATCGAAGTGAAAATACTTTCGTGCTTGTGGCTCGCATTGTGCAGCATCTTGGGCTTTTCTTCGTGATCCGGGTTGATCAGGCCGAGCTCGACAAAGAGCTGGCAGCCATTGCAGATGCCGACAGAAAGCGTGTCGTCACGTTTAAAGAAGTTTTCGAGCGCGGTTTTCGCTTTTTCATTATACAAAAATGCACCCGCCCAGCCTTTCGCCGAACCAAGGACGTCAGAGTTCGAGAAACCGCCCACCGCGCCGATAAACTGGATATCTTCCAAGGTTTCGCGCCCGGAAATAAGGTCGGTCATGTGGACGTCCTTCACGTCGAAACCGGCGAGGTACATCGCGTTAGCAAGCTCGCGCTCGGAGTTGCTGCCTTTTTCACGAAGTACAGCGGCTTTGGGTCGCGGTTTGGAAGTATCGATTACCGGCCTCTTGCCATCGAACTGCGTCGGGAACTTGTAGCGCAGCACATGGTGCTTGTAGTTATCAAATCGCTCCTTAGCGAGCCCGTTGCCGGTTTGTTTTTGATCCAGCAAATAAGAAGTTTTGAACCAAACGTCGCGCAGGTGGTCGATATCAAAATCCCATTTGCCTGCCGCGTCTTTCACCGTCAGCGTGGAAGCCAGGTTCACGGTCCCGATTTTGTGGAATGCGATTCCGCTTTCCGCAAGCACAGCTTCTGCCGACTCGTCAGCCTGGAATACGATACCGATATTTTCAGAGAATAATTTCTCTATAATGTCCTGATCACCAAGTACCGACAAATCGATGGAAGCGCCCAAATCGCGATCAGCAAAACACATTTCCAGCAACGTAGTAATCAGGCCTCCACTGCCGATGTCGTGCCCCGCCTGGATTTTACCGGCTTTAATCAACTGCTGGATTGCGTTAAATGTCGTTTTGAATTGCGCTGCATCCTGTATATCCGGCGTTTCGGATCCGATTTTGTTCAGGATTTGAGCGAATGACGAACCACCAAGTTTGAAACGGTCACCCGAGAGGTTGATATAATAAATGGCACCACCCGATTTACGGAGTACCGGCTCCACAACGGCTGTAATGTCATCACAATGGCCGCCGGCTGAGATAATGACGGTACCAGGAGCGATGACGTCGCCGTCTTTGTATTTCTGTTTCATCGACAGGGAATCTTTTCCTGTCGGGATATTGATGCCGAGACTGATTGCAAAATCGGAGCAGGCTTGAACAGCTTTGTACAAGCGCGCATCCTCGCCTTCGTTTTTACAAGCCCACATCCAGTTGGCTGAAAGCGAAACTGTTGCTAATCCATCTTTTAAAGGCGCCCAAACAATGTTAGAAAGCGCTTCGGCTACCGCGTTGCGGCTACCGGCTGCCGGATCGATCAATGCCGAAAGCGGCGCGTGGCCGATAGAAGTCGCAATGCCATCCTTACCCTGGAAATCAAGAGCCATAACACCTACATTATTCAGAGGCAATTGCAGGGGCCCGGCAGTTTGCTGCTTCGCCACGTGGCCTCCCACACAACGGTCGACTTTGTTCGTCAGCCAGTCTTTCGACGCAACGGCTTCGAGTTGCAGCATTTGTTCGAGGTACTCGTGCAGTTTAGCAGTATCATATTGAACCGCCTCGTAAGTGCGCTCCACTGTTTTGTCGCGCATGTAAGTTTTAGGCGAGCTGCCAAACATTTCGTCCATCGCAAGATCCATCGGCTTAGCACCGGTGGTCGAGGATTTAAATGTGAAGCGATGGTCACCGGTCACCTCTCCTACCGTGTACATCGGCGCACGTTCGCGGTCGGCGATGCGTTGGAGAAAGTCTATATCGTCCTGGCTGATCACCAAACCCATTCTTTCCTGGGATTCGTTGCCTATAATTTCTTTGGCCGAGAGCGTAGGGTCACCTACCGGCAGTTTGTCGAGATCGATCTTACCACCTGTTTCTTCCACAAGTTCAGACAAGCAGTTCAAATGCCCGCCAGCGCCGTGGTCGTGGATGGAAACAATGGTATTATTACCGCTTTCCACCATCCCGCGCACCGCATTGGCCACACGTTTTTGCATTTCAGGATTGGAGCGCTGAATCGCATTCAACTCAATACCCGATCCAAATGCACCGGTGTCGGCAGACGAAACTGCCGCGCCGCCCATCCCGATCCGGTAGTTTTCACCACCCATGACCACCACTTTATCGCCTGTGGCCGGCGTGTGTTTTTTGGCCTGATCCGCTTTACCATATCCGATACCACCAGCCTGCATGATCACCTTGTCATAACCCAGCTTGCGCCCCTGTTCTTCATGCTCGAATGTCAGTACCGAACCAACGATCAGTGGCTGCCCAAATTTGTTACCAAAATCGGTAGCGCCATTGGAAGCCTTAATAAGAATGTCCATAGGTGTTTGGTACAACCATTGACGCTCTTCAACGCCTTTTTCCCATGGACGATTTTCTTCCAGGCGGGAAAGCGCAGTCATGTACACGGCCGTGCCCGCGAGCGGGATCGCGCCCTGCCCGCCTGCGAGGCGGTCACGGATCTCGCCGCCCGAACCCGTGGCCG
>CAMLNK010000733.1 GCA_946481035.1 uncultured Dyadobacter sp.
TAGCTGCCACCGGCGCATTGACCAAAGTGGCCGATTATCCTTTCGATGGTATTTACCCGCAAAGTGTTGCTTTCGACAAAGACGGCTCCAACCTGGCAGTTTCGGTATTTGAATACCTCGAATACGGTAGCGGAAATGGTGGGGTAGAGTTCTGGTCGGTGACCAAGGGAGATAGCGCTGCATTGAAAAAGCAGGGCGCGAAAGTGAGCGTAGCCAAAGGCGCGCACACGCTGCGTGTGATTCCCTGATCAGCTAAAAATACCTTGATTTCAAGACGCAGGCCGGTTGTTACCGGCCTGTTTTGTTTGCATTTAGTTTACGCAAGGATGCTAAATCGGCCCGATTTTTGTAATTTTGCGGTCTCATTCATAAATAATCAATTTACAGATGATTACGGTTCAGAACGTATCGCTGCGATACGGTAAAAGGGTATTGTTCGACGAAGTAAATATAAAGTTTGTTCCTGGTAACTGCTATGGTGTGATTGGCGCTAACGGAGCCGGGAAATCCACATTTTTGAAGATTCTTTCAGGTGAAATAGAACCGCAAACCGGTAATGTAAGCATGAACCCCGGTGAGCGTATGACGTTTTTGAAACAGGACCAGTTCGAGTTCGACGCGTACACGGTTATGGACACGGTGATCCTCGGTCACGAGCGTCTTTATAAAGTAATGAAAGAGCGTGAAGCCATTTACGCAAAAGAAGATTTTACAGATGCTGATGGAGAAAAAGCCGCAGACCTGGAAGCAGAATTCGCAGATTTGAATGGCTGGGAGGCTGAAACCGAAGCTGCGCAGCTTTTGAGCGGCCTTGGCCTGGGTGAAGAACTGCACCATTCGATGATGGGCGACCTGAATGCGAATGATAAAGTACGCGTCCTGCTCGCGCAAGCGCTTTTCGGTAATCCCGACGTGCTCCTGCTCGATGAGCCTACCAACAACCTTGACGTGGAGACGGTGCTTTGGCTCGAAAACTTCCTCGCAGATTTTAAAAACACGGTAATTGTAGTTTCCCACGACCGTCACTTCCTCGATGAGGTTTGTACGCACGTGGTGGATATCGATTTCAGCAAAGTTCAGCTATTCTCAGGTAACTACTCGTTCTGGTACCAATCCAGTCAGCTGGCATTGAAGCAGCGTCAGGATGCCAACAAGAAGGCGGAAGACAAGCGTAAAGAATTGGAGGACTTCATCCGTCGTTTCAGCGCGAATGCTTCCAAATCTAAGCAGGCGACTTCCCGTGCCAAATTGCTCGAAAAACTGACGGTTGACGATATCAAACCGTCTTCCCGCAAATATCCTTATATCGCATTCAAATCAGAGCGCGAGGTGGGTGACCAGTTGCTGCGCGTGGAAGGCCTTTCCAAAACGGCCGAAGACGGCACTAAACTGTTCGATAATATCAGTTTCAATATCAATAAAGGCGACAAAGTTGCATTCGTAAGTCGTAATGTACTCGCTATCAGCTCACTGTTCGACATTATCAGTGAAGTGGATAAAGCTGATAAAGGAGACTTTACGTGGGGAGTTACCATCACCAAATCCTATTTCCCGAAAGATCCCGGACAGTTCTTCGATGTGGATTTGAACCTTGTCGACTGGCTGCGGCAATACTCCGAAGAAAAAGACGAGAGCTTTATCCGCGGCTTCCTCGGCCGGATGCTTTTCTCCGGGGAAGAGTCATTGAAAAAGGCGAAAGTGCTTTCAGGAGGAGAAAAAGTGCGTTGTATGCTGTCGCGCACCATGCTCTCGGGCGCGAATGCATTGGTACTCGATGATCCGACCAACCACCTTGACCTCGAATCGATCACCGCATTGAACAACGGTTTGATCGACTTCACGGGATGCTTGCTGTTCTACTCTCATGACCACCAGTTCGTGGAAACAGTTGCGAACCGCATTATCGAAATCGGACCAAAAGGAATACTGGACAAGCTGATGACTTACGACGAGTTCCTGACCGACGAGACTGTAAAACAACAGCGTCAGAAATTGTATTGATTTTGAATGCCGCGCTGCGGCAAAACAACAAAGGCCCCGTCTCAAACGAAACGGGGCCTTTGCTTTATATGGAGTAATTTGGCCTTAAAAAATAGACAGCTGCTTCTCGTTTTTCTCGGTTAGCACCGCATAAGAACTTGGTTTAATGCCTTTTAAATAAGGTACCATATTCAAAAGCGCAAATTTGACCTTTGTAATGTAGTACGCTGACTTATTCTTCCCGTAAAGCAGTTTCAAAACATCATCGTGATAGAAGTAGTTGATATCCTTCTTCACTTCAAAGTTTTCTGACTTCAACAAGAATCTGAACAGCGACGGCGTGTAAATGTTGATGTGGCCATATGAAAGGAAATGCTTCAACTTTCGGTCAACGTAGAATGAAAAATCGATGGGTACTTCAAAAATCTGGTATTTCGAGACCCTTTTAATCTCCCTCAGCAATATCCGCTCGTGCTCGACGTGCTCCAACACGTGAGAGCAGATGACCAGGTCAAAATGATTGTCGGGATAGGGGATTTTATACCCGTCAAACAGGAGAACATCGTGAAGATTTTTGATGTTCTTGGCCTTGATCTGCTCGATCCCACTTTCGGAAATTTCGATGCAATTGAGGTTTTCGCAGAAATTAAACTGTGATAGCCAACTAAGCACACTTCCTTCACCCGCACCTACTTCCAGCACATTTTTGAATGGGATCGATTTGGACAACTCAATGATATTGAGCGCTTTATAACGTGCGCCAGTATTGCGCCATTTTACAGAATCTTCATTGTACTGGCTTGAATAGGAGTCTTTTATGTTTTCAGATAACTGCATGTGTAGGATGTCGAGTTTGTCTCAAAGTTAAGAAAAGTGCGCCATTGACATTCAATGGCGCACCGCATACTCTCAACATTTTGGCTCCGAACTCTTAGTCGTAGCTCAAACCATATTGTTTCAGCACGTCAGCCGGAACACCTTCCCAGACATTCGGCGTGTTGCCTTTATAACCCAGGTCAGCGATGCCGATTTTGGAAGTATAAAAACCGGATGCGGTAAGATTGCGCATTAAATTGAAGAATGCAACGCCTTGGCTGTGAATGGGTTTTGCTTTTTCCGGATAAGCAATGTCATCGACGATCTGGATTTGCTGCGCTTTGCTAGCCAGTGTAAACCCTTTGCCGAAACGGTTGAGCGATTCTCTTTCGAGCCATCTCAAACCTCCGCGCAATGGCGTCTGATGCTGAGGCATATCCTTGACAATGAAGTCGATAAACTCCACCACGCCTGCCTGAGATGCGCTGGCCGAAGTGGCGTCGGCCGGGATGATAATGTCCACCAATACTTTGATAGTTGCCAATTCGGCAACGGTCAGGAATTTTTCCTTCGCCAGTTTCGCGTCACGGATCGCCTCCTCCTTTGTTCTTCCTCCCGGAATTTTAAGCGGGGTTTCCGGCGGGTTTTGCATTTCCAGGTCCCGCTGTTCGGCAAGGGCCACCTGAGGACTCAGTGCGGCAATCCCCAGCGAGCTCAGCGTCAATGACTTTAATGAATCTCTG
>CAMLNK010000734.1 GCA_946481035.1 uncultured Dyadobacter sp.
TAGGTCAGAATATCACTGTCCGGAACATCGAGGTAGAAGGCGGAGGAGAGCTGAATATCCTTGGAAATTATGTGATTAACACCACTGGCTAAGCAGGAAACTTGCCTGATGGATTATTGAAAGTGCCGGAGAACATTGATTTCTTCCGGCACTTTTTATTTACTTTACGCAGTTCCAAACAACATCTTTCATGAAAAAACTGATTTATTACGCTTTCGCCGCTACGGTCCTGCTCATCCAGGCCTGTCAGAAAAAATCAGAAAAAGCAGAAGCTCCTATGGCGCCGATTAGTGAAGTATTTGCCCGTTACTATGAAGAAAGACTTCCGCTTTACCCGCTGGAAGCTACCATGAACGGTGATAACCGTTATAACGACAAGATGTCGGATGACCTTTCGCAGGCAGGTAAGTCCAGGATGACCGCTTTTTACAGAAAGTACCAGGACGAGCTCGCCAAATACGACCGCGAGAAGCTGACCGACGAGGAGAAAGTAAGCTGGGACCTGATCGAATGGGAATGTAGCATCAACCTGGAAGGTTTTAAATATCCGGTAGAACTGATGCCGATCAACCAGATTTTCTCTACCCACCTGATGATCGGCCAGATGGCCAGCGGGAGCAGTTTGCAGCCATTCAAAACGGTGAAGGATTATGATAACTGGCTGAAAAGGGTGGACGGCTTTGTGGTGTGGTGTGATACGGCCGTCGTGAATATGCGCAAGGGGATCAAGCTGGGCTATGTTTTGCCGGCGCCGTTGATCAAAAAAGTGATCCCGCAAATCGCCGATATGGACCACGGGCCCGTGAAAGACCATCTTTTCTATACACCAGTCAAAAATTTTCCGAAGGACTTTTCCGATGAAGACAAGGCACGGCTTGAAAAGGAATATGCGGCAATGGTGGAATCCAAGATTATACCGGCATTCCAGAAAATGCATGTTTTCCTGGAAAAGGAATATCAGCCGGCAGGGCGTTTGACCGATGGTTTTGCAGCCCTTCCGAATGGCAAGGCTTTGTATAATTACTACATCAAATACTACACGACCACCGAGCTCACCGCCGATGAAATCCATGAGATCGGATTGAAGGAGGTGGCGCGCATTTCAGCGGAAATGGAGAAGGTGAAGGTGCAGGTGGGTTACAAAGGCGATTTGAAATCGTTTTTTAACGCCGTCCGGAACGACAAGAAGCTGATGCCGTTTACCAAAGCCGAACAGGTAATCGCGCATTTCAACGAAATCCACGAACGGATGAAGCCGAACCTCACCAAGCTTTTCGATCTGACGCCCAAAACGCCGTTCGAGGTACGCCGGACGGAGGCATTCAGGGAGGCTTCCGCTTCCGCCGAGTACAATCCGGGATTGCCTGATGGCTCGCGCCCGGGCGTATTTTACGTGCCGGTGCCCAATGCGGCGGAATACAACATTGTTTCGGATGAAAGCCTTTTTCTTCACGAGGCGATCCCGGGACATCATTACCAGATCTCCCTGCAACAAGAAAATACCGCATTGCCGGAATTCCGGAAAAACCTGTGGTACAGTGCTTACGGCGAAGGCTGGGCATTGTACACGGAATCGCTGGGTAAGGAGCTGGGGCTTTATACCGATCCCTATCAGTATTTCGGGATGATGAGTGGCGAAATGCACCGCGCTATCCGTCTCGTAGTGGATACCGGGCTTCATTCCAAAGGCTGGACGCGCGACCAGGCCATTAAGTATTCGCTCGATCACGAGGCCGAATCGGAGGAAAGCATTACTGCCGAAGTAGAGCGCTATATGGCCGGAGCCGGGCAGGCATTGTCCTACAAAATTGGCCAGTTGAAAATCCGGGAGCTTCGTTCGAAAGCTGAAAAAGAAATGGGCGCGAAGTTCGATATCCGTGCATTCCATAAGCTGGTGCTCGAATCGGGGTGCGTGCCGTTGAAACTGCTGGAAGATAAAGTAAACATCTGGATCAAGACAGGAAAGTAGGTTCTTCCGGAAAGCCGGAAACTTAAAAGAGCAATGTCGCAGTGGCATTGCTCTTTTGTTTTTTGAGATCGTACAAAATAATGCCGAGAAAGCAGTATAGAACAGGATAGTTCTTGCTTATGAATTGGCATTATTGCTTCAATAAATGTGCATTTTTTTAGTTAAATTTATATAACGGGTAAAAAATGTCACAGAACCTGAACCCAAGATGATGTATTTAAGGACTAGTTTTTTGCTGCTCACCGGAGCGGTTGTGCTTGCTTTGGGCTTCCAGTCTTGCGATAACAAGCCAGGGAGCGCCGCTGAGGAGAAACTGCCCGAGCAGGTGAGCTACAATTTCGACATCAGGCCTATTCTTTCGGATAAATGCCTGGCCTGCCACGGTCCCGATGCGAATAAACGCGAAGCAGGACTGCGCCTCGACGACCCCGTGAGCGCCTTCGCCGCATTGAAGGACAATCCCAAAGCGCATGCCCTGGTAGCGGGCAAGCCGAACCGATCGGCGGTTTACCTGCGCATTACCACGGAGGATACGACGCTCCGCATGCCGCCGCCTGCCTCTAATCTCAAACTTTCCCAGCGCGAGATCGACCTGATAGGCAAATGGATCAAGCAAGGGGCGAAATATGAGAAGCACTGGGCATTTGTGGCCCCTAAAAAGCCTAAACTGCCGGAAGTGGATCACAAGGATTGGGCTAAAAACGAAATCGACTATTTCATTCTCGAAAAACAGGAGCAGAAAGGGCTCGAACCGAGCGCCGAAGCCGATAAGGAACGATTGCTGAAACGCCTCAGCCTCGACCTGAACGGATTGCCGCCGAGCTTGCAGCTGATGGACGAGTTCCTGGCCGACAACAGCCCGAATGCTTATGAAAAGGTGGTCGACAAATTGCTCGCCAACCCGACTTACGGGGAGAAAATGGCGATCCACTGGCTCGACCTGGCCCGTTATGCCGACTCGCATGGTTACCAGGACGATGGCTACCGCACTCAATGGCCGTGGCGCGACTGGGTGATCCACGCCTTCAACAAAAACATGCATTATAATGATTTTGTAACCTGGCAAATGGCCGGCGACCTGCTTCCGAACTCTACGAAGGAGCAGCTCCTGGCGACTGGATTCAACCGGAACCACAAGATCACCGAAGAGGGCGGGGTGATACCCGAGGAGTACCGCATTATGTACGTGACCGACCGGAACGACCTCTTCGGCAAAGGCTTGCTGGGCGTAACGCTCGAATGCGCGCATTGTCACGACCACAAGTACGATCCATTCTCGCAAAAGGAATATTACCAGATGTTCGCATTCTTCAATAATGTGAATGAAGTCGGGATCGAATCGGTGATAGGCGGGCCAGAGACGTATGCCAAGAAACCACTGATGGAAATCAGTAACGAAGAGGCTAAGAACCTCCTGACGTTCATTAACAAGCCCGATACCAACCGGCTCATTGTGTCGGTAATGGGCGATCTGGACACATTACGAAAAACTTATGTGCTCAAACGCGGTGCCTACGACGCTCCGGGCGAGGAAGTGCAGGCCGGTACGCCCAAGGCCATCCTGCC
>CAMLNK010000735.1 GCA_946481035.1 uncultured Dyadobacter sp.
TTCAAACAGCCCCCCTCCCATTTTATCCACACTCACAATCCTGTAAATATCATCCTTCCGGCTCCACTGCCGGTCGTACGAAAGGCTATCGATCACCACGGTTGCCACCATCATGCAGGCCCAGAGCCCAATGGATAGTCCTGTCAAATGGATCAGCGAATAGCCCCTGTTTTTTACCAAAACCCGAGAGCCGATTTTGAAATAATTGCGCAGCATATCGCGGCTGAATGCCGATGGCGAGCCGTAGGGCGACGGTTTTCGCCGCATAATCGACGGTCGGAGCAATGCAGCTACTTCGCGGAGGAAGAAAAAATTGGCCTTGCGTGCGCCTGCGCGGCGGTGACGCAGGGCGTAGCGCTCGTGCAGGTCGCCGAGGAGTTCTTCGCGCAGGTGCGGGGCGCAAATGCGGGTGGCCAGCTTATCGAGCCAGCGGGGAGGGAGTGGTTGCATGGTTCAGCTGTTTGAGAAGTCGAGGCCCATTTTTGATAATTCCGCAGGTGTAATGCGGTTCCAGAGGCTGTTCCGTACTGTGCGGGCTTCGTGGAGGATCTTGCCGCCGTAAGCGGTGACGGTAAACAGCCGCTTGCGCCGCCCGCCGCGTTCCTGCGTGGCCTCGCCAAGGTACGAACTCAGGTAACCCTTTTGTTCGAGCCGCTGCAATGCCGCATGCACTGCGCCGGTGCTCACGGTCTGCCCGGTTTCGCTTTCGAGCTCTTCGGCAATGCTCACCGAATACGCTCCCGGCGCCAGCGCTGCTACGGCCAGCAATACAATTTCTTCAAATTCACCCAAATCGCTTCGTCTCATAGGAATGTGTCCGGATTGATTATATCTATTTCGGTATGTAAAATATCCTGCCAGACATGTGAAACTGCATTTGCATTCAATTTAGGAGGATTTTACTGAAAAGCCCTGTTCAAAAGCGGACAGGTTTTGTCCGCCGTTGTACAGGGCTTTTGACAGGATGAATCTCGCCAGAAACACCGCTCACGAGTTACTTCTTCCCAAAAAAACGCTGCTTAGCCCCCTTCTTCTCCACGTATTCCTTCACGGCTTCCGCTGCTTCGATCGGCAGGTCGGATTCGAGAATGGAGGCGCCGTCTTTGGCTATGGCCAGGTAGGCGGCTTTGCGTTCTTCGGCGGTTTTGAGTTTGTCGTAGGAGGATGCGGCCGAAATCATGCACATGGTGCCTTTTTTGTTCAGCAATGCATATAATTCCTTATTCTCGGGCTTCACGTGCGGGCCTATGTAGGCGATCATCTGGGTGAAAGGCACGCCGGCTTTTTCGTAATCCTCGTATTCCTTCATATTCCGGACGAATGCCGAGAAGGTGTGGTTTTTGTTTTGGGTTAAATAATACTGCATTTCGGCGGCGCTGTGCACGGTGAGCATCACGAATGCGTCGGCGTTGTGCTTTTTGATTAATGCGGCGGTCATGGGCAGGGGTACATCCTTATGGTCGAGGTTGAGGACGGTTTTGCCGCGCGCCCATTCGATCACTTCGGATAATGTCGGGATAGGGAAGTCGGTGACATTGCCCTCGGCGTCTTTAAGGCGGAATTTTTTGAGCTCTTCGTAAGTATAATCCGAAAGCTTGCCCTTGCCGGTCGTAGTGCGGTCGAGTGTGGCGTCGTGCATGAGTACCATCACGCTGTCTTTGGTCAGCCGCGGGTCGATTTCGAAGAATGCGGGGGTGTGTTTCAATGTATTTTCAAAAGTGGCAATGGAGTTTTCGGGGAAGCCCTTCACCATCCCGCCGCGGTGCCCGGCGATCAGGATCGGGTCGTTGCCGGTGAACTGGAAATAGGCGTGTAAATCCTTGGCGGTCTTGATTTTCAGGGTATTGATTTTATCCTGGGCAAAGTTGTCGACAGCACTGCTTAGAGCCAGTAATGCGGTCAATGCGAAGAGATTAAGAAATTTCTTTTTCATGATTATAGCAAAAATTAAGAGCGGCAGTTGAGTTTTAAAAGGCTGAATTCGCCGTGCGTGTCCAGGCTGAATAATGTTACCGAAGAGTTCTCCTGAACGATCTGGCGGTAATTTTTGAGCGGCATACCCAATTTCCAGGCCATATAGAACCGGTTTACGGCATTATGCGCTACCACGAGCACGGTCCCGTTCGGATGTTTTTGTAAAATATCATTGAAAAAATCATCGACGCGCGTCACGATTTCTACGGCCGTCTCGCCCGTGCCGCCCGCCCGTGCGTAATCAGGCTCGTGCGCCCATGCGTCCCAGAGCGCGGGATTTTCGGCGATGAATTCCGCCCGCGTTTTGCCCTCCCATTCGCCGAAGGACGCTTCAATCAACCGTTGGTCGACGGTAATGCCCGGGTAATTGCCAGAGGCGATGGTGGCTGTATGGTGCGCGCGTTGGAGCGGCGAGGTATAAACGGCGTCGAACTGGATGCCTTTCAGCAATGCGGCGGCCAAATGCGCCTGTTCGAGGCCTTTTTCGGTCAGTCCGATGTTGGTAGTGCCGCAGTAGCGGTTGCCGTCGGCATTCCAGAATGTTTCTCCGTGACGGAGCAGATATATGTGGAGCATGGTCAATGGGTTATGGGCACAGGCCCTGCTATGAAACCTTTTTCGGTTAAAGTTTGGATAAAATTCCGGTATTGCCGGGCATATGCTTCGGCCAATGCAGGCTCGGGGCGGATTGTTTTTTCAATGCGCGTCATCGCGCGCGCCGCTTCGGTGAGCGTTCCGAAATGGGAGCCTGCCGCGGCCACAATCGCCGCACCGGCGGCACCGGTCACATTGCCGCATTTGTGCACGGGCCTGTTGAGGACATTGGCGCGGATAGTAAGCCACACATCACTGTTGCTGCCGCCTCCGGCCGTGTACACCGCATTCACGTCCTCGCCCGAAAGGCTTTCGATCATTTCGTAGGCATACCGCTCCACAAACGCGACGCCCTCCATATTGGCTGCAAAAGTAGCACCGCGACTGGCATGTTCCGGCGCAAAACCCCGTGCCTGCGGCGCGATGAATGGAAAGCGCTCGCCCTGTTGCAGCAGGGGATAGGCGATCAGGCCGGTGGGGATGAGGTTTGCGGCGGCCTGGGTTAATGCAGGGAGGTCGTCGGCGAAGCCTGCCGAAACCCAGTCGGCACCGATATTGCCCGCGCCGCCGGGCATCCAGTAACCTTCGGGATGGCGGTGGCTGTACAAGCGGCCTTTCGGGTCGTGTATTTCCTGGATGGTAACGCCTTTCACGACGAGCGTGGTGCCGATGGTCGTGTTCCAATCACCGGGTTGCACGGCGCCGGAAGCTACCTGCGACGCGCAGCCGTCGGTCATGCCGGCTATGACCTGAATGCGGCCTATTCCCAATGTTTCGGCCAGGTGGGGCAATAATGTGCCTATTAATGTGCCGGAAGGAACGACTTTTTGCAGCCACTCTTTCCGCAATGGCAAATGTTCCGTCAGATAAGCGGGCCATTCGCCGGTACCGACGTCAAATCCCGATTTCAATGCATTGGTATAATCGGTTACGGAAAAATTCCCACTCAAATTTCCAATTATAA
>CAMLNK010000736.1 GCA_946481035.1 uncultured Dyadobacter sp.
CGATCCAGAACCCACGGCTCTTTGTAACGGGTACCAACCTCTGGACCCTGACCAACTACTCCGGCTTCGACCCCGAGGTGAGCTCCTATGCACAGTCGCTGCTGCAACAGGGCATCGATTACGGTGCTTATCCCGCGCAGCGCTCTTACACGATCGGGTTCTCCTGCAATTTCTAGTGTTGACCAATGCATTTGACAAACATGAAAATACATATCAAGATATCCGTAATGCTGCTGGCTTTGCTGGGCATTACCTCCTGCAAGGATAACCTGGAAGAATCGCCGTATTCCTCGCTGGGAAAAGATGTGGCCTTCAAGGATGAGGATGGCCTGAACCAGGCGACGATCGGCGTGTACCAGGCCTGGACTACCACCGACCATTCCGACATTTTTAACCGTTTTGTGCTCACCGAATCGGGCCACCGGTACGCGACGGCAGGCATTCTGGGCTCTGGCGCAGACCCGTACTACCGTTTCGCGCATACTTCGGCTTCGGGTGCATTTGAATCGGTCTGGTCGCGGTTTTACAAGATTATTTACCGTGCCAACACCGTGATCGACAATGCCAAACTGGCCGTTCCCGGCGAAGAGGAGGAGGCAGATCCTTACATTGCTGAGGCTCGCGTGCTGCGGGCTTATGCTTATTTCAACCTGGTGCGGCTCTTTGGCGGGGTTCCTTTGATATTGAAGGAGGTTAAATCCTTTGAAGAAAAGGACCTGATTTTTGCACCCCGGGCTACGGATGCGGAGGTGTACGAAGCCATCCTGGCCGATCTGGCATTTGCTGAACCGATTCTGCCGGATTCGCGCGGCGGGGCGGAACTGGGACGCGTTTCTGCCGGTACGGTGAAGGCATTGATGGGTAAAGTGTATCTCACAATGGCCGGAAAGCCTTTGAACAAAACCGAAAACTATCAGAAAGCAATCGAAAAACTAAGCGAGCTGGTAGGAGCGGTGAATGAAGAAAAGTATGATATGGAGCTGCTGCCCGAATTCTCAGATGTTTTTGCATTGGCTAATGAGCGTAACAGAGAGATCGTACTTTCGTTTGGCTATTTCGTCAATCCTTCGAACCAGAACGGAAACATATTGCCGTTCCACTTGTTCCCATCGGGTTTGGTGAACGGCGACGAGCAGACCAACTATGGTTTGACTTATGATTATTACAAACTGTTTGATAAAACCGACACGCGCCGCGACTATACGCTGGTTTCGCGCTACGCGTTCACCGGCGGCGCCCGTGCGGGAGCGGAGCCAGGCGACAGCATCATCTACGACCCTAAAACCGCACATTACCTGAACCAGCGGACCAAAGAACCGTTTTCACATGACGACTTCAAATACGGCATTGCTTTCGGGAAACTGGCGCGGGAGCCGCGTCCTGCCGGGGCGCCTGTGCAGGGTTACAGTTCTGACCTGATCGAAATGCGGTTTTCGGATGTGCTGCTAATGCTTGCCGAAGCTTTGGTTGAAACCGGCAAGCCCGCCGAATCGCTTGCTTTGCTCAACCGCGTGCGTGCCCGTGCGAAAGCGGCGCCTTCTAAGGCTGCCGGGGTACCTGCCCTGCGCGCGGCCATCCGCACCGAACGCCGGCTGGAACTGAGCGGGGAATTTAATACGGTTTTCGATATTCGTCGCTGGGGTACTTTGAAGGAGGAGATCGCCGCCATGACCCAGGATCAGATCGTCGGTAATGTGCTGATCCCCTACACGCCGCGGCTCGAACTTTATCCCATCCCGCAATCGCAGATCGACGCAAATCCCAATCTGCGTCAGAATGACGGCTGGTAGCAGGAAATCCGGAGTTTCAGATGTAATTTCAGGTTTTTAAATTACACTATGAAAACTCCTTTCAGACTGGCTGCGGTACTTCTCGCGGGCTGCGGCCTGCTGGCTTCGTGCCAGAAGCACCTGGCCATTTCCAAAAGCGAATACAAACAGTACGGCATCGACCAGCAGGTCGGTGCCGATTCTGCTATTATCCGGTACTATCAGCCTTTTAAAGACAAAATGCAGGCAGAAATGAACCGCGTCGTGGGCCAGACGGAGGAGGCGCTTACCAAACCTTCCAATCCCGAAACCCTGATGGGCAATTTCTTCGCAGACGCAATGCTCAAAGAAGGATTGAAAAAGGATCCTACAATCCAGTTTACGCTCGCGACCAAAGGCGGCTTGCGCACCACATTCCCGAAAGGAAATATCATGGTTTCGCACGTTTTTGAACTTATGCCATTTGAGAATGAAATGGTTGTGCTCAAACTGTCGGGCCGGAATGTGCAGCAGGTGATCGACTTTATTGCTAAAAAGGACGGCGAGCCCGTAGCCGGTATCCGCATGAAAATCAGGGACAACAAAGCCTACGATGTCACGATCGGCGGAGAGCCGTTTGATATAAACAAAACCTATAACCTGCTCACTTACGATTATCTCGCCGACGGTGGCGACGAGCTCGAATGCCTCCGCAATCCGCTCGAACGCCGCGAAATCAACCAGAAAGTAAGGGAAGCATTGTTCGAAAATATCAGTGACCTGACACGCCAGGGCAAGAAAATAACCGCTCAACTCGATGGAAGAATTGTTTCAGATAAATAGGAGGGATTTCCTCAAAAAGGGCGGGGCCGCCGCCGCTGTCCTGGGCCTGGGCACATTACCTGCATTCGCCCAACGCGACTCGGTGGTGCGACTGACCATCCTCCATACCAATGATGTGCACAGCCGTATTGACCCATTTCCGATGGATGGCTCGCGTAACCAGGGCCTCGGGGGCGTGGCGCGCCGCGCTGCATTGGTGAAGCAAATCCGTGCCGAGCAGCCCAATGTGCTTTTGCTGGACGCGGGTGACGTTTTTCAGGGTACGCCCTATTTCAATTTGTACGGCGGCGAGCTCGAATTTACGATCATGAGCCAAATGGGCTACGATGCTGCCACAATGGGAAATCACGATTTCGACAACAGCATTGCCGGTTTCGTCAAGCAGCTTCCGCATGCCAATTTTCCTTTCCTGGTCAGTAACTACGATTTTAACAATACCGAACTGAAAGGAAAGACGCAGCCTTACAAAATTTTCAGGAAACAGGGGCTGAAAATCGGGGTGTTCGGGGTTTGTATCGAGCTGGAAGGGTTGGTCAATAAAAAGAACTACCTCGAAACGGTATACCTGGACCCGATCGCGAAGGCCAACGAAATGGCGTCAATACTCAAAAATGACCAGCATTGCGATTTCGTAATCTGCCTGTCGCATTTGGGATACAAATACAAGGAAAACAAAGTTTCGGACCAGATCCTGGCTAAATCCACGCGTAACATCGATCTCATCATCGGCGGCCACACGCACACGTTTATGAAAGAGCCGGAAAATATTCTTAACCTGGATGGCAAGGTTACTACCATTAATCAGGTTGGGTTTGCCGGAATTAACCTGGGGCGACTGGATTATTTCTTCGATCGCGAACGACGCGGGCAGAAGATGGTAGCTGCGGTGCTGCCGGTAGGAGAGCGCCTGGTGGGGTAATGAGTGAATGAGTGA
>CAMLNK010000737.1 GCA_946481035.1 uncultured Dyadobacter sp.
AGCCGGATCGACATTCAGATCCGTCAGGAAGGCCACAAGATTTTTGTAGAAGTGAAAAACACGCTATTTACCGACAAAAGGGCCATTCTCGATGAGAGCAACGGCATAGGCCTGGCCAATACCCAGCGCCGCCTCGACTTGCTTTACCCCGGCAAATACCAGCTGGAAGTAACCGAGAACAAGGAGGAAAAAGAGTTTGAAGTACACCTCGAACTGGAAACGGCATGAGCGTGACATTGGAATGCATTGCCGTCGACGACGAGCCGCTGGCACTCGGGCTGGTGTGCGCATTTATCGAAAAGACGCCGTTTCTGAACCTCGCGGGCCGATATTCCAGCGCGGTAGAGGCATTGCAGGTGATCAATAGCAAGCACATCGACGTCATTTTCCTGGATATTCAAATGCCGGACCTGACGGGTATCGAATTGGCAAGGGTGCTTGAAAAAGCCGGGAATAAAGCGCCGAGGATCATTTTTACAACCGCATTTAACCAATACGCACTCGATGGTTTTCGCGTAGACGCCATTGACTATCTCCTAAAACCCTTTAATTACGAAGAGTTCCTCCGTGCCGCATCGAAGGCGCAGGCTTATGTGGAGCTGGTTCAAAAGGCCTCGTCGGCCGGTTCATCGGAACCCAAAGACGAATACCTGTTCCTGAAAGTGGAATACCAGCTGGTACGGATCGCCTACGACGACATTTTGTACACGGAGGGACTCAAAGATTATGTGAAAGTCCATCTCAAATCGGACCCGAAACCTATTCTGTCGCTCACGAGCCTGAAAGCGCTGGAAGAGAAACTGCCTGCCTCCAAATTCATGCGTGTGCACCGGTCATTCATTGTGAACCTCGATAAGATCAGTGCCGTCACGCGGAATACGATTCAGATCGGCGCGACTTCCATTCCGGTAAGCGACCAGTATAAAGAGGCTTTCAACCAGTTTTTGAGTAAATGGATGTAAAAAAATGGCCTTGCATTCTTCTAATGCAAGGCCATTTAAATTAATGTATTTCAGAAAGTTACTTCAATTCCTCCTGTAAAAAATAGCCGGTAAAGCTTCCCTTCACCTTCGCCACTTTTTCAGGCGTGCCTTCCGCGATAATGCGACCGCCCATGGCACCACCTTCGGGACCTACGTCGATAATGTAGTCTGCAACCTTGATCACATCGAGGTTATGCTCGATGATGAGGACTGTATTTCCCTTTTCAACCAGTTTATTCAAAACATTGAGCAAATGGCGGATGTCCTGGAAATGCAAACCGGTGGTAGGCTCGTCGAGAATGTATAATGTCTTGCCGGTATCGCGTTTCGATAACTCTTCCGACAACTTCACGCGCTGAGCCTCGCCGCCGGATAATGTGGTAGCATGCTGGCCAAGGGTAATGTATCCCAAACCCACATCATTCAAAGTCTGAACTTTACGCAGTAATCTCGGCTGATTTTCAAAAAATTCCAATGCAGATTCCACTGTCATATCCAGAATATCAGCGATAGATTTACCCTTGAAACGCACTTCCAGCGTCTCGCGGTTGAAGCGCTTGCCTTTGCAGGTTTCACAATTGACATGCACGTCGGGCAGGAAATCCATTTCGATCTTCTTCATGCCCGCGCCTTCGCAATCCTCGCAACGGCCGCCTTTGACATTGAACGAAAAGCGCCCCGGCTTGTAACCGCGGATTTTCGCCTCCGGCAACTCCGCGAAAAGTGTACGGATGTCGGTAAACAGGTTGGTATAAGTAGCCGGGTTCGAGCGCGGTGTGCGGCCGATCGGCGACTGGTCTACCTCGATCACCTTATCGATATGTTCGAGGCCTTCGATGGATTTGTAAGGAAGCGGCTCCCTTCTCGACCTGTAAAAATGCTGATTCAGCAGCGGGAACAGCGTTTCGTGGATCAGCGACGATTTACCGCTGCCGCTCACGCCCGTGACGCAGATCATCGTGCCCAGCGGGATCGAAACCGAAACATTTTTCAGGTTATGGCCTGTGCACCCTTTCAATACGATGGATTCGCCTTTGCCTTTCCTACGCTTCTTAGGCACGTCGATCGCTTCACGGCCCGCGAGGTAATCTGCCGTAAGCGAGCCATTTTGCAGGAATTTCTCCGGTGTACCCGCCCCTACGACGCTTCCGCCGTGGCGGCCGGCTCCCGGGCCAATGTCGAGAATGTAATCCGAGGCGAGCATCATGTCCTTGTCGTGTTCCACCACGAGTACCGTGTTGCCGAGATCCCGCAGGTTTTTGAGGGAATTAATGAGCCGCACATTGTCCCGCTGGTGCAGGCCGATACTCGGTTCATCCATAATATACAGCACACCCGTGAGTTGGGTGCCAATCTGCGTCGCGAGGCGAATGCGCTGCGCTTCTCCACCGGATAATGTCCGTAGTGCGCGGTTCAATGTCAGGTAATCCAATCCCACATCGAGCATAAACCCGACGCGTTTCCGGATTTCCTTCAAAACCTCGTGACCAATCACCCGCTGCTTTTCTTCCAGGCGGTCTTCAAGGCCTACGAGCCATTCGGCTAGTTCCCGAATGTCGCTGTCGGCGAGCTCGGCAATGTCTTTTTTATCTATTTTAAAATGCAACGACTCCTTCCGCAGGCGCTTGCCCTGGCATTCGGGGCACGTTTGGGTTACCATGAAATCTTTCAGCCAATCCTGAATTTTCTCATTGCCCGATTCCTGCTGCCGTTTCAAAAAGTTGATGATCCCGTCGAATTTGGTCTCCCATTCCGTGCCGGGATATTTCTTCGAAGGCACCGGAACGGCTTCCTCGCTGCCGTAAAGCACCAGTTTCAACGCTTCCTCGGGGAATTTTTCGAGTGGGGTTGTGAGTGTGATTTTGTATTTCTTTAATAAGACCTCCAACTGCTTGAATATCCACGCCTCACGGTACTCGCCCATCGGCGCAATACCGCCGCGACTGATGCTCAGCGATTTGTCCGGAATAATGGAGTCTTCGGTAATTTCCTCGATAATGCCCAATCCCTGGCAGGTAGGGCACCAGCCATAAGGCGAGTTGAACGAAAATGCATTCGGGGCCGGATCGTCGTAGCTGATGCCCGACTCCGGGTCCATCAGGTTTTGGGAAAAATAATGGGTATTCCCCTTGGCATCCAGGACCATCAATGCGCCTTTTCCCTGCTTAATGGCCGTCGCTACCGACTGGCTCATCCGGTATCTCGACTGTGAATCCTCTTCTTCTTTCTTGGGAATCACGCGGTCGACCACAATCTCAATGTCGTGGACCTTATAGCGGTCGAGCTGCATTTTGGGGGTAATATCCTGTACCTCCCCATCGACGCGCACTTTGGTATAACCCAGCCGGGCGATCTGCACAAACAGCTCCCGGTAATGCCCCTTCCGGCCTTTGACAGCCGGTGCCAGCAGCACGATTTTCTGCCCGAGGAACTGCGTCATGAGCTGGTTCACGATCTGATCCTGCGATTGCTTGATCATCCGCCGACCCGTCACGTACGAGTACGCCTCACCCGCACGTGCGTAGAGCAGGCGCAGGAAGT
>CAMLNK010000738.1 GCA_946481035.1 uncultured Dyadobacter sp.
GGTAAACTTATAAAAAATCAAATTAATGATTGTCAACACAACCAATGCATTTTACTCAAAACACAGAATTTAATTTATGCTTTGAACAATAAGAGTGAATGTTTGTACTAAACAGAAGAGAAAATGTAAAATAACCAATCGTTTACGATCAAACGGTAATGCAAAATGTAATGGGGGTTGACGGTTGACGGCCGACAGCTGACCATAGACCGCCGACCATTGACCGCCGATTGCCGACAGCCGATCGCTGACAGCCGACTTCGATACAATTTGGCATAAAATTTGAAACCTCCAATATTACCCCGGCATTAAATCTTCCCAAATTGTGCCGGGCACAGCCTGATACTACGTCCGGAACTCCGTCTTGGACTAAAACATGATCAAAGTTCTTGATTCCGGTTACTAAAATCGATATGTTCGGATTATCCATACCCAAAACATAACTCGACCCAACATGAGAAGTATCCTGATTGCCATCGATTTTTCAGAAAATGCCGAGCGCGCCCTGGCCGCAGCAAAACTCTTCGCCGAAAAAGACGCGACCGAGCTGCTGATCCTGCACGCGTACCAGCCTTATATAGCCGACGTAAATGTTACCCCCGGCAATGTAATGCCCGGCGTAGGCGGCGCCGATTTTCTGGCAATGACCAGCGAGCTGGAAGAGGAATTCCACAAACGGCTCGACGAATATGCAGCGAATCTGACCGCCGAAGGCTACAATACGAAAGCAATATGGGCACTTGGCAGCGTGCAGTCGGCCATTGAAGAGGCAATCGACGACCACGTGCCGGATTTGATCGTGATCGGGCGCACCGGTACGGGTGGTTTCCTCGACAAGCTGATCGGCAGCTCGGCCACGCACATCGCATTGAATTCCCCATGCCCGGTGCTGGTGGTGCCCCCGCAAACCGAGCCTACGAAATTCAAGAAAGTCGTGTATGCGACACAATTCGAATACGAAGAGAACAATATCCTACGCGAGGTGTTTGTGCTGATGAACCAGCTCGGAGCCGACCTTACTTTGCTGAAAATCAATTCGGACACGCAGCCGGACATTCAGCCTGACAACCAGTACATTGCCGACATCAAGTCGCATTTCACCATTCGCGAGGGCCAGATCGTGATCCGGGAAGCCAAACACGTGCTGGACGGCATCGAGACTTATTGCGACGAAGTGCAGGCCGATTTGCTGATCATGTCCACCCGCGAGCGGTCGTTTATCGAAGAATATCTGATCAATCCGAGCATTACGCGTAAGCTAGTTGTGGATACGCACGTACCTTTGCTGGTGTTTCACCTCAAATAACAAACGGTTTGAACGGAACAGAGCACGAGAAACCTGCCGGAGCCGGCCCGCATAGCGCCCGGAATGGCGGCAAAAAATCCAGGAAGTACCGTAAGCGTGGCCTGCTCACTTCGCCGGGCACGCTTACATACATCGGTCCGGACATTGGCCTGAAAACCAAGATCCGCCGCATTCGCTATAATGAGCATTCTTATAAGGAAGAGAATGTAAAATCGCTCGATGAATGCCGCCCCGAGGCCGAAGGGCAGAATATGATTACCTGGCTCAATGTGGATGGTATCCACGAAATCCCGCTGATCGAAAAGCTGGGGAAGTTCTACCATTTGCACCCGCTGCTGCTGGAAGACGTCGTAAATACCGAGCACAAGCCGAAATTGGAATTGTACGACACCGGGCATTTGTTTTTAACCCTGAAAATGCTCCACGTCGATTCGGAATCGCCGATCAGCATTTCATCCGAGCATGTGAGTTTTGTATTGGGTAAAAACTATGTGCTGTCGTTCCAGGAAGAACTTACTTCCGACATTTTCACGACCGTCGAAAACCGGCTGGAAGCTTCCGTAGGCAAAACCCGCCGTAACGGTCCCGATTACCTGCTTTTTGCGCTAATGGACGTGGTGGTGGACAACTATTTCATTGTCCTCGAAAAACTCGGAGATGCCTTGGACGCGACCGAAGACCAGGTAATCCGCGGCGTGCAGGAGCTTTCGCTCAAAGATATGTACGCATTGAAACGTGAGCTAACTCTTGCCAGAAGGCAGATCTGGCCGCTGCGCGATATGGTAAACCAGCTCATCCGCGAGGATAATATGCGGATCAGCAAAGACGTAATCCCCTACTATCGCGATCTTTACGACCACATTATGCAGGTACTCGACACTATCGATTCCTACCGCGAATTGGTGGCGAGCTTGGTGGACGTGCATTTGTCGACGATCAGCAACCGGATGAATCAGGTCATGAAAACGCTGACGATCTTCTCCGCCGTTTTTATGCCGCTGACGTTCATCGTAGGCGTTTACGGGATGAATTTCGAGTTTATGCCCGAGCTCAAAGAACCGTACGGCTATTATTACGTATGGGGATTGATGGTGGCTGTGACGGTAGGGATGATATTTTATTTCAAAACTAAAAAATGGATGTAGATTGATACCTTTGTGCTCTGATTAACGAGCATTGGAATGAGTCTTACCGTCAATACATCCCCCTTTGTAACCACACAAGCCCAGTACATCCTGACCGACAGCCGCCAGGTTTCTTTCCCAGGTCAGAGCATCTTTTTTGCCATTAAAGGCGAGCGCCACGACGGCCACCGCTTCCTGCCCGAGCTATACGCGGCGGGTGTGCGGGAGTTTGTTGTGGAAGAAGCCGCATTTACCGGCGAGCTCCGCGAAACCGCGGCCGCCTGGGACGATGCGCAAATCTGGGTCGTAACTTCGAGCATCCGTGCATTGCAGCAACTGGTGGCTTCCAAAAGAAAGCAGTTCGATATTCCGGTGGTGGGTATTGCGGGAAGTAATGGCAAGACGATTGTTAAGGAATGGCTCGTGCAGCTGCTATCGCCGGGCCGGAGCATTGTGGCGAGCCCCAAAAGCTACAATTCGCAGATCGGCGTGCCGCTTTCGGTTTGGAACCTGAGTAAGGAGCATTCGCTGGCGATTTTTGAGGCGGGTATTTCCAAAGCGCATGAAATGGAATACCTGCAACCTGTGATGCAGCCTACTATCGGTATTTTCACCAATATCGGTCCTGCGCACGACGATGGTTTCAGAAGCCGCAAGCAGAAGATTACCGAGAAGCTGCGCCTTTTTACCAAGGTTAAAAAGCTTATTTACAGAAAAGATTACCACGAAATCGACGAGGAGATCAGCCTGATCCTGAAACCGGTGAATGCATTCCTCGAAACGCTCAGCTGGGGAAGCAACTACTCCGGCTCGCATGTGCAGGTGACCTATACCCCGCAAAAAGACAAAACCGTGATTTCCCTCACCGGAAAGCTCGGCAACCATACATTTGAAACCGGTTTCCGCGACGATGCGTCGCTCGAAAACCTGACGCATTGCATTGTTTTCCTGCTCGATTTCGGACTGGAAGCGTCGGTAATCCAGGAAAGGGTGTTGCTGCTCAAACCCGTTTCCATGCGTTTGGAGCTCAAAGAAGGCATTAACCACTCCTATATTATCGACGACGCCTACAACAACGATTTGCAGGGCCTTT
>CAMLNK010000739.1 GCA_946481035.1 uncultured Dyadobacter sp.
GATCCAAACACATGCCAATTATGCCCGTTTTCGCAATTGATTGTCTTACAGTTTGTTGTCTCGGAAAATCAAAGTGTCCGCGAAGGTGCGGTTATCAATTTGATATAAAACACTATCATTTTGATAGGATCATAAAAGCCCTGCACTGTTCCGGAGAAGGTGTATTGGATTGTAAAACAGGCGATTGTGCGGAATGTTTTCCGGTGGCACAGGCTTGGTAAAGGCATTCCCGACAAACAGTCAATCGAAAATAAGATGCTTTTAATATTCACTCAATCTCTTCTTATCATGTTGGCAATCCTTTTGATTCCGGCGGGGCTTTTATGCTTCGCAATCTTTTATGGTGCAATTAATTACTTTGAAAAAATCTGATTATGGCAGCGCTATTTGTAGTTGCGATCCTGGTGTTTGTGTACATGTGCTATGTACTGGTCAAACCTGAAAAATTTTAACCTGACCGGAACGGCGTAAATCGGCCGCGACCGGACTAAATCTCACATAAATGAATACGGAATTAATAGGCGTCATCGCCATGTTTGCCATTACCATCGTTCTGGCAATCCCTTTCGGGTCGTACATCGCAAAAGTCTACGCAGGAGACAAGACGCTGCTTGACCCGGTTTTCAATCCTCTTGACAAACTGCTTTACAAAGTGAGCGGCATCGACGAAAAGCGGGAAATGAGCTGGAAGCAGCACATGTTCGCATTGCTGACCATCAATATAGTATGGTACCTGCTGGCCATCTTCGTTTTGATGAACCAAAGCTGGCTGCCGCTCAACCCGGACGGTAACCCCGATCAGACGGCGGATCTGGCATTTAACACCAGCATTTCATTCATCGTCAACTGTAACCTGCAACATTATTCGGGTGAAAGCGGCGTGAGCTACCTTTCACAGCTGTTTTTGATGTTCCTGCAATTCGTAAGCGCAGGTACGGGTATGGCCGCAGCGGCGATCATTTTTATCGCATTGAAAAACCGAACTAGCGAGAAGCTGGGCAACTTCTGGGCGCTATTGGTGAAGTCGTGCACGAGGATATTGCTGCCGTTGTCAATCGTGGTGGGCAGTTTGCTGGCATTCAACGGCACACCGATGACTTTCGAAGGGAAGGACACAATGATCAGCATGCAGGGCGATACTGTTCAGGTTTCGACGGGGCCGGTTGCGGGTTTTGTGGCCATTAAGCACTTGGGTACCAATGGCGGTGGTTTTTACGGAACCAATTCCGCACACCCGCTCGAAAACCCCAACTATTTTACCAACATGCTGGAAATGTTCTCGCAAATGATCATTCCGCTGGCGATGATCTTCTCTTTCGGGTATTTCTTAAAGAGAAAGAAGTTCGGCTGGATGGTCTTCGGTGTGATGACGGCGGGGTTTCTGCTGCTGGTCGTTCCGACGATGGTCTGGGAGATTAACGGTAACCCGGCGCTGGGAAAAATGGGGGTAAACATCTCATCAGGCGCCATGGAAGGCAAAGAAGTGCGTTTCGGCAGTGCGGCCTCTGCGTTTTGGAGTATAGCAACCACCGTGATCTCGACGGGGTCCGTCAACTCGATGCACGACAGCGGGATGCCGCTCTCGGGAATGACCCAGCTGCTGGCGATGATGACCAATGCATTCTATGGCGGATGCGGTGCGGGTATTCTCAACTTCTTCATATTTATCATTCTGGCCGTGTTCATCAGCGGTCTGATGGTCGGCCGGACGCCGGAGCTCTTCGGTAAGAAAATCGAGGCACGGGAAATGAAGATTGCGATGATCGTCGCGCTTTTGCACCCATTGCTCATTCTGGCAGGTACCGCCCTTGCCGCCGCATTTCCTGCCATTACCTCGGCCAACCTGAACAACCCCGGTTTCCACGGGTTTACCGAAATGCTTTATGAATACACTTCTTCGGCGGCCAACAACGGCAGCGGGTTCGAAGGGCTTGGGGATAATAACCCGTGGTGGAACATTACCACCGGTTTTGTGCTGATCCTGTCGCGTTACCTGCCCATTATCGGCCCGGTAGCGATTGCGGGACTGCTGGCCAAGAAAAAGTTTGTCCCTGAAAGCGCGGGAACACTGCCTACCGACTCGGCTACCTTCGGTGTGATGGTCCTGGCGGTGATTGTGATCATCGCAGCCCTTTCCTTCTTCCCGGTCCTCACACTCGGCCCGATCGCTGAATATTTCTCCATGATGTAATACTTATTGAAATGAAAACTCAAAGTGCATCCTTATTTCAAAAGGAGCTTGTCAACGACGCGATCAAACAATCGTTCGTGAAACTCAACCCCCGCTTATTATTCCGCAACCCGGTGATGTTTACTGTGGAAATCGGAACTGTCGTAATGCTGATCGTCAGCCTGTGGATACTGTCAGGGGAAAACACACAGGGCTCATTCAGCTACAACTTTATAGTTTTTCTGATCCTTTTTGCCACATTACTTTTTGCCAACTTCGCCGAAGCGATCGCCGAGGCCAGGGGAAAGGCACAGGCCGATAGCCTTCGTAAGACACGTGAAGAAACCCGTGCGAAACTGGTCAGCAGCAATGTTCAGGGATTTGATGTCGCTACCCGGGAAGTAATGTCGGCCCAGATGAAAAAAGGCGATGTCTTCATTTGTGAAGCAGGCGATAATATCCCGATGGACGGTGAGATCATTGAAGGGCTTGCTACGATCGACGAAAGTGCGATTACCGGCGAGTCTGCGCCCGTGATTCGCGAGGCGGGCGGTGACAAAAGCAGTGTGACCGGTGGTACCAAAGTCCTTTCCGACCGCATTAAGGTGCGTGTGACCACCGCGCCGGGCGAGAGCTTTCTCGACAAAATGATTGCGCTCGTAGAAGGCGCGACCCGTCAGAAAACGCCAAATGAGATTGCATTGACGATCCTTCTGGCCGGTTTCACGCTGGTATTCATTATCGTGTGTACCACTTTGCAGCCATTTGCAACCTATGCCAACACGCCGATCACCATTGCGGCATTTATCTCGCTCTTCGTTTGCCTGATCCCGACGACGATCGGCGGTCTGCTTTCGGCGATCGGTATCGCAGGAATGGACCGTGCATTGCGCGCCAATGTGATTACCAAGTCGGGTAAAGCGGTGGAAACAGCCGGTGACGTGGACGTGCTTTTGCTCGATAAAACCGGTACAATCACCATTGGTAATCGTAAAGCCACGAATTTTTATCCTGCGAAAGGCATTACCGAGGCCCATTTTACCAAATGTGCAGTGCTGAGCTCGATCGCCGACGAAACGCCCGAAGGTAAGTCGATCCTGGAACTGGCCAATGCAACACCGACTTCCTATACTTTGCAAAATCCGCATTTCGTGCTGTTCACTGCGGAAACCCGGAGCTCGGGTGTGGACTTCGAAGATACGCGTATCCGGAAAGGCGCATTTGATTCGATCCGCAACTTGACCGAGGGGGCCGACAACCGTTTCCCGGAGGAAATCGACTCTAAAGTGAAGGAAATATCGAGTAATGGCGGTACGCCGCTGGTGGTTTCAGAAAACGAGCGTGTAATCGGG
>CAMLNK010000740.1 GCA_946481035.1 uncultured Dyadobacter sp.
CTTATATCAACTATTCTTTCTCACGTATAAACAATACCGTTAGCCAGAACCGCTTCAACTTCTCGGGCCAGAAAACAGAGCTTTTCAACGACCAGTTTTTGCAGGAGAATGCACGTCTGGGGATCATGTCGAACTGGGCATTCATTCTTAATCCTAAAAACAAGATCGAATTCCGCAACCTGTTCAACCAGATGGGCAACAAAGAAACGGTTGTCCGTGGCGGTGGAAATATTGAAAACAATCTGGATTACAGCAACGGTGCATTCCGCTACGAAGCCAGAAGCATTTACTCAGGCCAGCTGAGCGGTACACACGAGCTGACCGCGAAATCGAAACTCCGCTGGATTGCCGGCGCGGGTTATACTTACCGCAATGAGCCCGATTTTAGAAGGTTTACTTCGACTCGCCAGACAGGTACCAACCAGCCGTTCCAGATCAACCTGCAACAGTTTGAATCACCTACCTTACAGCAGGCGGCGCGTTTCTACTCACGTTTGGGCGAGATTGTAGGTACGGGAACCGTTTCTTACGAGCAACTGATCGGTGCGAAAAAGGACGAAGCAGAACAGCAGGCGAAATTGAACATAGGTACTTATGTGGAATACAAAGACCGTAAATATTCTGCCCGCTGGTTTGGTATCGTAAACCCGAACCGCGTTGGCGACGAGATCCTGACTCAAACTCCGGAGCAATTCTTCCAGAACTCTAACCTGGCTTCCGACAAAGTATATTACACCGAAGGAACCAACTTCGACGATAAATATTCGGCGCAAAATCTTCTCACAGCTGGTTACGCATCGTTCTACTGGCCTATTACCGAGCATTTGAATGCGACGGTAGGTTTCAGGGGCGAGTACAACCGCCAGCAATTGCAGGGGTTCGAGCGTGGAGGTGGGATCGCGGTGAATGTAGACCGCCCGGTTTTCACTCCGCTGCCTTCTGTGAACCTGACTTACAAATTCAACGAGCAGCACGCGGTAAGAGCAGCTTACAGCACGACTGTGAACAGACCTGAGTTCCGCGAGCTTTCTCCAAGTACCTACTACGACTTCAACTTCGACGTGTCACGTAAAGGGAACCCTAATCTCGTGAATGCAACGATCCAGAACTACGATTTGCGTTACGAGTTCTACCCAAGCAAAAGCGAGCTGATTACGCTGTCGTTGTTTAACAAGACATTCAAAGACCCTATCGAAGCGGCGATCTTCTACAATGGTAGTACCGTAGCTTTCACGGTAGCCAATGCCAAAACGGCTTATGCGAGAGGGGTTGAGCTGGAAGTTCGCAAAGCATTGTCGAACCCTGATAACGCGACTTTCCTGAGCAAAATGCTCGTGACATTGAATGCATCGCTCATCACCAGCGACGTGAAAACCAACGTAACCACCGGCAGCACCGACCGTTACCTGCAAGGGCAATCGCCTTACCTGATCAACGCCGGTCTGTTCTACAACGACGACGAGCGTGGTTTGCAGATCAACGCACTGTACAATGTGATCGGAAAGCGGATCTACATCATCGGCGACAACGTGATCAGCGCAAACATCTTCGAAATGCCGCGTAACGTGATCGACCTGAACATCATCAAAACGATCGGCAAACGCCTCGAAATCCGTGCAAGCATCCAGGATCTGCTCAACCAGCCATTCCGCTTGTACCAGGATACCAACCGTGACAACAAGATCGATACTAAAACAGACGGTTTGTATCAGAAATACCGCAGAGGAACTTACTCGATGATCGGGTTGCGCTACACACTTTAATCATAAAAATTAAAAACAAATCAATTAAACATCCTGTTAAATGAAAAAGTTAGCAACTTGGTTATTGGCAATGCTGGTATTATCCGCATCGTTCGTAGTTGTGTCGTGTAAAACTGATGATGATGGCCAAGATCCGGGACCAACGGATCCGGTGGGCGAGACAATTACCGTAAAAGGAACAATTTCGGCTTCGACAACCTGGAAAGCTGCAAACAAATATATTCTTGAAGGTTTTGTATATGTTGACAATGGCGCGGTATTGACCATTGAACCAGGAACGATCATTAAAGGCGATAAGCTGACAAAAGGTACGCTGATCGTGAAGCCAGGTGCGAAAATTATGGCAGAAGGTAATGCTACCAAGCCTATCGTATTTACTTCTTCCGCTGCGAAAGGTGCACGTAACTATGGCGACTGGGGTGGAATCATCCTCCTCGGAAAAGCTCCGGTGAACAAGACTCCGGCCACCATCGAAGGAGAAAACGTATCGACTTTCGGTGGAACGGATGCAGCTGATAACTCAGGTACATTGAAATATGTGCGTATCGAGTTCGCCGGTATCGCTTTCGAAACAGATAAAGAGATCAACGGTCTTACTTTCGGTGGCGTAGGTTCAGGAACTACTATCGACTACGTACAAGTTTCATACAGCGGTGACGATGCTTACGAATGGTTCGGTGGAAATGTAAATGCAAAACACCTTATCTCGTACCGTACACTGGACGACGATTTCGATACTGACTGGGGTTTTAGCGGAAACGTACAATACGCAATGGCTCTGAGAGATCCTTCGGTTGCCGACCAATGCTCATGCTCGGATTCAAATGGTTTTGAATCGGACAACGACGCTGCCGGATCAGGCGCTTCTCCTAAAACAACTGCTAAATTCGGCAACGTAAGTATCTTCATCGGCCCAGGTACTCCGAATGCAAAATATCGTTCAGCATTCCGTATCCGCAGAAACTCGGCTGTAAGCATCTACAACTCGGTTGTTTCAGGTGCTTATCCTAAAGGTGGCCTTGAACTGGAAGGTGACTCTACACAAGCTAACTTCAAAGCAGGCCGTTCAGATTACCGCGGATTGGTTCTGACAGGCATGACGAAAGCGATCGTGTCAGGCGACACAACTTTGCTGAAAGATGCAGCCCGCAAAAATATGTTTGGTGCGGACGTCGCTACTTTGAAACTGGATGCAGCGTACAACACGCTTGGCGCAGGCTTGAAAGTGCTTCCGCAGTCTGGCTCACCATTGCTGACAGGCGGCGTTACACTTCCGGCAGGTTTCGAAGCAAACACTTACATCGGAGCCTTCGGTACCACAGACTGGACAACAGGCTGGACGAACTTCGATCCTCAAAATACAGAGTACTAAGATCTTATATAATTGGTGTCAGAATTTCATAAAAGCCGGAGGCAATGCTTCCGGCTTTTTTTTGATTTATCACCATTTTCAATGTGCTGCTGTTTGCTCCCCGGGCGTTCTACATTCGCATTAGATAGCGATATTACTATGGACCTCTCCAAATTCCATTCGATCGATTATTAATAGAAAACCATTGCGATGTCTTCGAATTTTTTGATCTAGCATGTTTCCTCGCCTCAGTTTTTTGTGATTTTGAGCGGTGCAACTTTGTCATCCGAGCATAAACCTCGGGCAAATTTGAAGTATCTATTGGGGAGCGTAGCCTAAAAATTGGGAAGATAGGTCACGAAGTACTCAGAAAAACTCAGTGAATCTGACGAAAAATGTTCGACCT
>CAMLNK010000741.1 GCA_946481035.1 uncultured Dyadobacter sp.
TGCGGATGCTGTTGAAGAAACTGGAAGTGGACAACTATCTCGGATTGGTCGCAGCCTCCTCCATTATCCGGCCCGGCGTAGCCAAAAGTGGTATGATGCGGGAGTACATTCTGCGCCACCGCCATCCCGAAAAGCGAAATGAAGCCCACCCGCGCCTTCTGGAACTGATGGAGGAAACCTACGGCATTATGGTGTACCAGGAGGATGTGATCAAGGTTGCGCACTACTTTGCCGGGCTTACGCTGGGCGAGGCCGATGTGATCCGCCGCGGCATGAGCGGAAAGTTTCGCGGGCGTGAAGAATTTGAGCGGGTTAAAAAGAAATATTTCAAAAATTGCCGGAGCAAGGGTTACGACGAGGAAATGACGATGGAAATCTGGAATCAGATCGCCAGTTTCGCCGGATTTGCCTTCGCCAAGGGGCATTCCGCTTCCTATGCCGTCGAAAGCTACCAGACGTTGTTCCTGAAAGCCTATTTCCCGCTGGAATTTATGGTGGCCGTCCTTAACAACGGCGGTGGCTTTTACGCGCCCGAGCTGTACATACACGAGGCGCGCATGCTCGGCGCGATCGTACACGCGCCATGCGTGAACCATAGCGAAGCGCAAGCGACCATCGAAGGGCACCAGATTTACCTTGGCATGCAGTTTCTGAATGCATTGGAAGAAAAAACCATCGAAAGGATCCTCGGCGCCCGCAGACAGGACGGACCGTTCACTTCGCTGAACGATTTCCTCGACCGCGTTCCCATTTCGATCGAACAGCTTACGATCCTGATCCGGATAGACGCGTTCCGGTTTACGGGAATCGGCAAGAAAACGCTATTGTGGAAAGCCCATTTCCGGCTCAGCACTACGCCCGTGAAAGTGCCGCAGAAGCAATTGTTCCATACCGAAATCAAGGATTTTGAGCTGCCCGAGTTCCATTCGTCGATCCTTGATGACGCCTACGATCAGATAGAGTTGCTAGGTTTTCCACTTTGCAGCCCATTCAATCTGTTAAAAAATCAGTTGCCCAAAAGTGTGATGTCGCGCGACCTGCACAACTATGTGAATCAGGAAGTGGTGCAATATGGCTATCTGGTGGCGCTCAAAAATACCCGTACGGCCCGCGGCGAGTCGATGCAGTTCGGTACGTTCCTGGATTATGAAGGACAATTTATCGACACCGTCCATTTTCCCACGGCGGCCGCCAAAGTGAACGGCTCCGTCAAAGGCGTTTACAAAATCCGCGGCGTGGTGACGGAGGAATTCGGCTTTCTTACCGTGGAAGTTGCGGAAATTACGCGGATGGAGTCGGCGGCGCGATAATGCTTCGCCGGCTGCGCGCGGAGGCTACTTCTGAAACCAATTCAATGAACAGCCATATCAGCAGTCCATTGCGGATATTCAGGACGAGCACCATCAGCAGCTGTTTTGAAATCAGATCATAATAATGGCCCGGGAAGATCAGGACAGTGAGCACGAGGGTCACAGTAAAGATCAGCGACGTCCTGAACCTGCAAAAAGGGATCAAAGGCAGCAGCCAGATCAGGTATTGCGGGGAAAGGACTTTATTGAGAAGAATGAATAAAAGAATCTGTGCCGCCGCCGCCGCGTTCAGCTGCCGGAATGTGACGCGCCCGGACGCTGATGCAGTCATATAAAACACCCGGCCGAGAAAAATCATCATCGCCGAAAAGCAAACCGGCATAATGATGTTGATGCATTTCAAAACCGGGCCCGCCAGCGGCGTAACCAAATGCATAGCACCGAAACTGTGCCTGACGTCGAGCGCTATCAGCCCGGTCTGTTCCAAAAGCAATAAAATACCTCCCGCAAGGCTCTCGATTTGAATGCCGCGCAAAAGATGATAATGCATAAAATCGGAAGCAGCCTCCATTTTGACCCAAGCGACGCCCCCGAGGAGCACCGCAAAAATGCAGCCTGCGCCAGCCGCCAGCCAAAGCATTTTTTTAAAATCCCGGTTAAAAAAATAATATAACCCGAACACCGGAATCAGCACAATGCTGTACAATTTGGCAGCTACGGACACCGCCAGCAACATTCCGGATGCGAACGGTTTACGTGAAACGTACACCATCGCCAGCATTGTGAGCAATGCAGGGAATGGATCAAAGCGGAAGAGAAAAACAGGAAAAAAGAATAGCGTCGCTATCAGGAAGCGCGGAAGTGCCTTGCCGCTCGTATCCAATCGGGCGATAATCCATGCCATAACAAGCCCCATCGCGAGGTTTTGCACGATAAACCAGAAGACGTAGCTCTCAAACGATCCGCCCGCCAACTGGCTCAAAACACCCGGAAGCAATATCGGAATAAGCGAAAAAACGGGGTATTCGATACGAAAATCGCGAAAAGGCACCTGCCCGTCCATTATTTTAACGGCAACACTCTGGTACAACGCGAGGTCCTGAATATGGCCGTGGAAGCGATAAAATAAGTAATAGCTTTCCAGGGCAAGGTATACGAAGATCGCCGACAACGTCAGCAGATGCCACGGATTTTTGTTCAAATATCTTTTGAGCACAGCATGCTCAGCGACAAGCTGCATGCCGGGTATTCTGAAATCATTCATAAATCGGGACGCTTTACGGAGGTTACATCCTTCCAGGGGTATTTACGGTATGATAAAACTACCAACTTTTCTATATTTTTCAATATCCTGCTGTCATACTGTTGTCAATGAGAGACGATTAATTGCGGTCATTGTCAATCTGAAACCAACAAAGTCATGGAAAAACTGGACCTTACCAGGCAATTCAAAAGCTATTACACCGCCAAAAGCCGGCCGGAGCTGGTTCACATCGAGAAGGCACAATACCTGGCCATACAGGGCAAAGGCGACCCTTCCGGCGAATCGTTTACGCAGAAAATCCAGGCCATTTACCCGGTGGCTTATGCATTGAAATTTGCATTTAAAGGACAGGGGAAAGACTTTGTGGTGGCCAAGCTGGAAGGTCTGTGGTGGTACGACGAAGACCGTTACCGCAACGCCACCATCGACAATACGCCCACAACGATCCCCCGTAGCGAGTGGGAATACCGGCTGATGATCCGCATTCCTGATTTTATCACTCAAAAAGAAGTGGAATCGGCAGTGGCGGAATGCTACGCGACGAAAGGCGTCGCGGAAATCAAAGAAGTATCATTTTTTGAACTGGAAGAAGGAAAAGTGGCACAGATGCTCCATACAGGCCCATTTGATACCGAACCGGAGACGCTGGCGAAGCTGATGGAATTCATGACAACCCACAACCTGGGCCGAAACGGGCTTCACCATGAGATTTATTTGTCGGATTTCCGCAAGACTCCGCCCCACAAATTAAAAACCATTCTGCGCGAGCCGGTTAAATAGATTATTTCAATATCTTTCGCCCCTCCTGAATTTCATCAAAATTAAAATTAGAAAAATGAAAAAGGCGTTCATAGCATTATGCTTGGCCGGATGGGGTGTGGTATCTGTCGCGACGGTGCACGCGCAGGGCCTGAACACTCAAAAAATCCCTCTCGATCCCAGT
>CAMLNK010000742.1 GCA_946481035.1 uncultured Dyadobacter sp.
CGACATCCGCACCTTGTTGAAAGAATATCAATAGGAAAATCGGCCTTCGGAGGAACCAGGAGGCTATTTTTCACGTAGCTTTAAGAGCAGTATAACTTCTTTAATCGCTAAACTTAAACCGTTATGTCAAAGAAAATTCTGTTGCTGGCAGGAGATTATGTGGAAGATTACGAGGCCATGGTGCCTTACCAGGCGTTGCTTTCCGTTGGGTTTGAAGTGGATACACTCGCTCCCGACCGGAAAAAGGGCGATACGGTGCCAACAGCCGTGCACGACTTCGTTGGCGACCAGACTTACAAGGAAACCCAGGGCCACCGTTTTGCGATTACCGCCGATTTCGAAGGCATTAATCCGGCTGATTACGACGGCCTCTACATCGCGGGCGGCCGCGCACCGGAGTACACGCGCCTCAACAAGCGTGTGCTGGAAATAACCCGCCATTTCTTTGAAGCCAACAAGCCGGTAGCCGCTATTTGCCATGGGATTCAGATCCTCACCGCCGCAAAAGTATTGCAGGGCCGCACGCTCACGGCTTATGTCGCAATAGGCCCCGACATCGAACTCGCCGGTGGAACCTGGAAGAATATCCCCGCGGATCAGGCTGTTGTGGATGGTAACCTCGTAACATCACCCGCATGGCCAGGCCACCCCGCGATTCTGAAAGAGTTTTACAAACTGCTGGGCGTGCAGATCAACGGTATTTAAAGAAGGCTTTTTAAGCAAATGGCCAGACTTGCGATTGCAGGTCTGGCCGTTTTTTTTGTATTAATCTGAATTAAAACTTGAAAGAAACGCCGGCGTTGATCGAGTAATCGGCAAATGCGGCATCTCCGCGCGTAAATACGCCGGTTTTGTCGGAATATTCCTTGTCTGTCACGCTTTGGGTGCGGTTTCTGACGAATGCGACCGGTACCGTAGCGAAGAAGCTGAATTTTTGGGCAGAATAGGTAATGCCCGGTTCAATGCTCCATACATAACCCGGCCGACGGAAATCGCCGCTGCCGCCCACGAGGTCGTGCACAGGAATGCCTTCGAGGCGTGCGCCGGCCGATATTGCCCAGCCCTTCACAAATGGGTTAAGCGAATAGCTGAAACCGCCGCGTGCCATGTATTGGTCGGGGACGCTCATAATGGCCTCGTTCGCAAGGCGTGGCGAGAGCGTCTCGCGGTAGGTGCGTACGCCATTCTGCTCGCGCGGGTTCACGAGGTAAAAGAAGTTACCATACACACCGAAATTGTGGAAGATGTTATAGAACGTGTTCAGTTCCACGGTAACACCGGTTCCGCCATCTCCGAGCTGAATGGACTGGTCGACGGTGCGGAGCTCTTTTGCACCGTTCGGGCCTACATTGTACCAGTAATCCTGGTAGTTGTAATCTCCGGTAGGCAGCTTAATGCCCAAACCCAGCTGAATGTTACCCCGGTAGCTCTTTTTAGGATCAAAAAGCCAGCGGTAAGCGGCAATGCGCAGGTCGCCGATGCCGAACGAATGCATGCTGTGCCGCTCGTTGAACTTGTTGGCCCCGTTCACCAATCCATGCTCGTACAGCGATGAACGCGCATTTGAAATGATCGGAAGGTCGACCATTAATGACCAGCGGTCGTTGAGAATGCGCATAATATTGATGTCCACCGAAGCTGTATGGTTGATCACCTCCGTGTGCTGGACGAGGCGTTCCTTGTTCTCGTTCGGGCCGGAAAAATGGCGGAACGATTTGAAATAGCGGCCGCTGGCGCTCACTACCCATTGGCTGTGGTTGTTGCTGTCGGCGTGGGCGATCATGCACGCGTTACCCGTACCTCGGATAGCGACGCAGCCTTGTGAAAACGCATTTTGGCCAGCGCAAAGTGAGATAAATAATGCAACTGACGATTGTATTAGTCTTTTCATTACAAATTGGTGAATTTTCCTGATGGTAAATAAAGTCAAAAAAATGAAAACATCTTACAATGATTCTGGGTTGAGCGGATGAAAGTGAAGTGACGGGTTGGTCTTCCGGCTAATCTGCCTTATTTTTGCGGCACAATACCCAATACTATGTCCGATAACAGACTTCTTTTCTGCATTTCGCCTCCTCCGGCAGCCTGAGCGGCTTAATGACCGGAATCTATTTTGGTACTTCCCGTTTCTTCGGGAGGCGATGCTTTTATTATCTGTTACCATTGTTCACGAAGGTTGTTGAGCCTTAACCCTTTGCGCAGGGTTCTGCTTAACCGGTTTGCGCTGTTTTACGGCGCCCGATATTCATTTCAATCCTTTTTGAACAAACATTACAATGAAACAAGCTTTCATCAAGCTCCATATAGCGATCATCCTCGCCGGGTTCACCGGTATTTTTGGAAAACTTATTACCGTCAACGAAGGCCTGCTGTCGTGGTACCGGATCTGGCTGGCGGGCATTCTGATGCTGGTTATCCTCGCTGCCACCAAAAAGCTCGAACGGATAACATTCCGCGATTTTACCCGAATCTCGCTAACCGGGCTTTTCCTGGGGCTGCATTGGATTTTCTTTTATGGAAGTATTAAGTATTCCAATATTTCGGTCGGGGTGGTGTGCTTCTCGCTCGCCGGGTTTTTTACTGCGATATTCTCGCCGCTGATCAACCGGAAGCGTTTCGTGCTTTCCGAATTGCTGCTGAGCCTGCTCACATTGCTGGGCATTGCATTGATATTCAGTTTTGACTCGCGGTACCGGGTCGGTATTACGCTAGGCGTGATTTCATCCGCGCTCGGATCGCTCTATATGATTACCAACGAGCGGCTGGCACATTCATTCAAAAGTGAAACCGCCACGGTGTACGCGATGATCGGAGGAGCCATTGCATTAACGCCGCTCATGCCATTGTACTTCTACTTTTTCCCGGTCGCGACGCTCGTGCCTTCGTGGGCCGACCTGGGTTACCTGGTATTGCTGGCGTTTTTTTGCACTGTGGTATTGTATATGCTGCAAACACAGGTGCTGCGGCGCATTTCAGCATTCACAGTCAACCTCAGCCTGAACCTGGAACCGGTGTACACCATTATCCTGGCTATTTTGATTTACCACGAAAACAAGGAACTCCGCTGGTCGTTCTACGTGGGCCTGACGCTGATCGTACTATCGGTGGTGCTGCAAATGCTGCAAGTGATGCGTGCGCACCGGGATGCCGGGCAGCCGGCAGTGAGCAGCCACTAAAAAGCGAAACGGGGTGCCAATTCACTGGTGCCCCGTTTTTTGTATTACAAATTCAATTGAATACCTAATGTGAATGTCCTTGCTCTGGGGTAAATACCTTCGTCGACACCGCGGAAATGCGGGTTCTGCCCGTATTTGTTCACCTCGGGGTCCCAGCCTTTGTAAGGGGTGAGCAGGAAAAGGTTTTGTCCATTCAGATAAATGCGAATGGATCTGTCTGCTGCAATCGGGTAGGTGTAGCCTAGCGAAAGGCTCTGCAACCGCACGAACGATGCTTTTTGCAAAAACCAGTCGCTATACCGGATGTCCCCGCCACCATTGACTTGTGCGGGAAAATTG
>CAMLNK010000743.1 GCA_946481035.1 uncultured Dyadobacter sp.
GTAACCGGTTCCGAGTTCAAGGTTAGCGCGGTTGGCGTTGTAAAGCTTGCCGCCAAGTGACGCCTGGAAGAAAATGGTCAGATCGATGCCTTTGTAATTGAATGTGTTGGTAATACCGCCTGTCAATGCCGGCTGGTTTTTCACCACCACGCGGTCGCCTGCCTGGGTAATTACGCCGTCGCCGTCGATGTCCTTATACTTCTGGCCGCCAGGACTTTTGTTCTGCTGCGGCGTCAAAGCCTTGTCGCCTTCCTGGATAATGCCGTCGGTTTTGTACACGATGAACGAACCCAGCGGGTATCCCACTTTCGCAATCGAGGGCGCGGAAATCACGGGAATGATCTGATCCACACCGTCGCCAAGGCTCAGGATTTTATTGGTGTTTTTAGAAACAATAAAAATCGTGTTCCATTTGAATGCACCTTCCGTGTTTCTTGAATTGATATACAACTCAACACCCTGGTTGGAAACCGCACCGATGTTTTGGTATACTACGGAAGCTTGTCCGTTATAGAAATCCGACAGACCGGAAGTACCTGGTACTGTGCGCGTCAGGAGCAAGTCAGTGGTTTTCTTGTAGTAGTAGTCCGCGATAATGTTAATGCGGTTTTTGAACAAACCAAGATCCACCCCAAAGTCAGTCTGAAATGTTTTTTCCCAGCCAAGGTTCGGGTTAGGCACGGTGTTCGGTGCGAAGCCTGAAACGGTAGTGTTTGAGAAGTTGTAGCGGAAATAGCTCAACTGCGAGAGCGATTGATAGGCAGGGATGTTCTGGTTGCCAGTTTGTCCGGCGCTCAATCTCAGTTTCAACAGGCTGATCTTTTTGAAACGCTGGAAGAATTTCTCCTCATTCACGTTCCAGCCGATCGCCGCCGACGGGAAGTAGCCCCATTTGTTGCCGCTGCCGAATTTGGAAGAACCATCCGCACGCAATGTAAATGTTACCAGATAACGCTCATCGAAAACGTAGTTCACACGGCCCAGCCACGAAGCCAGCGCCCATTTGGTAGCCAGCGAGCGGGGCGCGATGTTGGTAACACCGGTGGCGAGGTTATTATATTCAAATGCGTCCGTCGCAAAACCCGCAGCTTCCGCAATGGCCCCTTTGGTTTGGGAAACCTGCGCGGTAAAACCTGCTACTGCATTGATTTTGTTCTTCTCGTTAAACTCTTTGTCGTAGCTTACGGTGTTCTCGTTCAGCCAGTTGGTCGTAAAAACCGAACCTACGATCGCGTCGCCGCTCAAAGCCGCTCCTTCGGATGTAGTGCTCGGCAAGTAGCGGTTCTGCTTGTTGCCCACCACGTCGGCACCGATGAGCACCTTGGCTTTCAAACCATCCGCAATGGTATATTCCCCCGAAACATTTCCGAGGAAACGGTTGGTAATGGTCTCATTCAACTGGTTGTACAGCGAGTTAATCGGGTTCTGCAATGCCGATTCAAACGGGCTGTTCACGACAAACGCGCCATTATCCTGGTAAATAGGCAACGCGGGAGGTGTAAGCAACAGGTTCCCAACGATGGCCGTCGGCGCCACGTTAGCTTTGGTATTGCTCGCATTCAGGCTGGCAAAAATGCGAAAACGGTCGCTGTAATGGTGGTCCAGGTTAATGCGTGCGGAGAAGCGGCGGAAATCGGTATTTTGCAGGATACCGTTCTGTTTGAAATAGTTACCCGAAATCGCAAGCTTCGTTTTGTCCGAACCCGAAAGAATGGAAAGGTTGTGGCTCTGGATGGAAGCGCTGCGGAATGCGGCGTCCTGCCAGTCGGTACCAGCACCGGTCGTATCGAGCGAATAACCTGCAATGGTTGGAATAGAAGCGGTTTTGCCGGAGTTGGCAGCCGCGTCTTTTCTGAGTTGCCACCATTGCGCTGCATTCAGCAAAGGTATCGTGCGGAGTACTTTCTGTTGTCCGTAATAAGCGTCATAATTGATGGATGACTTGTTTTTCGAACCGCTTTTGGTAGTAATAATCACCACTCCGTTCGCACCGCGTGAACCGTAAATAGCCGTAGCGGAAGCATCTTTCAAAACGTCGATATTCTCGATATCCGCGGTATTAATGGAGGAAAGTGGGTTGATTTTCGAGCCGTCGGTCACACCGGCGTCGGTGAGGCCGTAGTCGTTGTTGATCGGGAAACCGTCGATTACATACAATGGGTCGCTACCGGCGGTAATGGAGTTGTTCCCGCGTATCTGCACGCTCACGCCCCCGCCCGGCTGGCCGGAGGTTTGCGTTACCACCGCACCCGCGACTGAGCCTTGCAAAAGACGCTCAACGGACGCAACAGGCTGGCTTTTAATCTCGATTGGAACTGAGGCCACAGAACCGGTAATGTCCTTCCGTTTTTGCTCCCCATAACCTACCACCACCACCTCGTCGAGCAGGTTAGCGGTTTTCAGAACGACTTCCACGGCCTCGGCAGGCTGCTCATAAATCTCGATTTCCTGCTGCTGGAAACCGGTAATGCTGATTTCCAATGTAAAAGGAAACGCTTTGGCCGACGGAATGCTGAACTTCCCGTCGATGTCCGTCAGCGCATATTTGGTGGAGCCTTTCTCGACTACCGTCGCGCCGGGCAATCCCTGCCCCGATTCGTCTTTTACCACGCCCGTAATGGCGTCCTGTGCCGCGGCACGGTAAAAACCTGTGAATACCAAGCCCGTCAGCAAGAACAGGCGGAATAGATGTTTGATCATTATTTGTGGTGAAATAAAATGGATACTCGAGGCACAAAGAGGGCTCACCTTCATGCATATACGCAACAACAGACAGGCCATGCCTGAGCGGTACGGATACGCGGGAAGTTCCTGATCCGCATACGCCTCATATGCCGATCAGCAGGGTTACTGAATATTCAGAAAATCGTCAGGGGGTCAACAACAGGAACAGCACAAGGCTGTGAAACGGGGACATTGGGAAACCACCATCTCTCCGATAACCAGAGGCCGGACAAGAAGTACATCTTTCGCTTTCATAGGTACGATACGAATTTTGGACAAATGTTTTTGCCAGACTGGTGGTTAATCAGGCAAAGTCATTTTATATAGTCTATAAATATGATAGACAAAGTAAACTTATTGAAAATTAAAACGCAAGGGTTTTGAAAGAGAAACTTTCGGAGAGCTGGTATTTAGTATCAGATTATCCGTTTTTTACAATTAAGACCCCGACTTATCCTACTTTTAGCGTATTATTCTTGCTGCGCGGCACTTGTAGGGATATAAACATGGAAGACGGAGCCTACACCTGGCGTGCCTTCGGCGGTAATGTAGCCGTGGTGGTTCTGGGCAATTTTCTTGCAGATAGCGAGGCCGATGCCTGTACCTTCATATTCATTCCTTCCGTGGAGCCGTTGGAACAGGTCAAATATACGGTTCTCATAACGCTGATCGAACCCGATCCCATTGTCGGTGACACTAATGCGACAGAAAGTCCCCTGCCCTTCGTTGTCTTCCACGATATCATGCCAAACCCGGACAACGGGCTTCCTATCCGGACTGCTGTATTTGA
>CAMLNK010000744.1 GCA_946481035.1 uncultured Dyadobacter sp.
CAAAACGTAGAAAAAGTGTACCGTACCAGCTCGATCGAGACGCTGGCTTTGAACAACATCAATATCGATGTGAAGAAAGGCGAGTTCGTTTCGATCATGGGGCCTTCGGGGTGCGGGAAGAGTACATTGCTCAACATTATCGGACTGCTCGACGCGCCGTCGAAGGGCCAGATCGAAATCGATGGCTCGCCGGTGGAGCGCTATACCGACAAACATCTCGCCGAGTTGCGCAACCGGAAGTTAGGTTTCATTTTTCAGAGCTTTCACTTGATAAACGATCTATCGGTGATAGATAACGTCGAAATTCCGCTGCTTTACAGGAATACGTCGGCGAAGCAACGTCGCGAGCTCGCGCAGGCGGCTTTGGAAAAAGTAGGATTGAGCAACCGCATGAAGCATTTTCCCAAGCAGCTTTCGGGCGGTCAGAAGCAGCGCGTCGCCATCGCCCGGGCCATTGTTGGTAACCCCGAAATCATCCTCGCCGACGAACCTACCGGTAACCTCGACAGCGCCATGGGCAACGAAATTCTCAGCATTCTCCAAAAGCTGAATACCGACGGCGCCACCATCGTAATGGTTACCCACGACGAAGCTATGGCGAAAAAGACGGACAGGCTCATCAGGCTGTTTGACGGGACGCAGGTTAGTTGATGAGTGAATGAGTTAATGAGTGAATGAGTGAATGCTTCCAGTGCAAGAGCTCCATTCACTCATCCTGCCGGAGAACAGACGACTCATTCACTCATTCAATCATTCAGTCATTCAAAACTCATTACCGATGCTCTCAAACTACATAAAAATCGCCTGGAAGGTATTGCTGCGGCATCCTTTCTATACTTTCATCACGCTGTTCGGCATTACGCTTACACTCACGGTGCTGATGGTGGTGACTTCTTTCCTCGACCATCTTTTCGGGGCGCATTATCCCGAGGCCAAGCGCGGGCGGTCGCTGTACATTGCTAGCATTGTTCAAACCGATTCGGCGAGTACGACGATGTCGTCGGGGCCTGCTTCTTTTGATTTTTTGAAGAAGTATGCCAAATCGTTGAAGACTGCCGAGCGGGTGTCGATCATGAATAACTTCGGCTTTTCCAATGCCTATGTGAATGGCAAGCGGATCAAGTTGAATACCAAATATACCGATGTCGATTTCTGGTCGGTGACTGATTTTGAATTTCTGGAAGGCAAGCCTTACGACGACACCAATATCCGCAATGCCGACCATGTGGCGGTGATTACCGACGCACTCCGCGAGCAGTATTTCGGTAGCGATGCAGAAACGGTTGTCGGCAAAACGATCGATATTGAAAACATCAATTACCGCGTGATAGGGGTGGTGAAAGGCAGCCCTCCGACGCGTGTCTACACCTATTCGGATGTGTATTTCCCTTACACCGCGCCCAAAAGCAACTACGAAGAGAAAGGAATGCGCGGGCGCTTCGTAGCCATTGTGCTGGCGAAAAGTCCCGCCGATCTTCCAGCCGTGCAGGCGGAATTCGATAGCTACATTGCCCGCATTCCGCGCTCAGAATATTCGGACAATAACCGTTTCAATATCCTGATCGTCAAGGCAGATACGTATTTCGACCATTTCCTCAGCATGTTTACCCGGGGCGAGAAGGACCGCGTTACGCTTTACGCGGTCGTAGGGCTGGTGCTGCTGATGATCATGGGGCTGCCGGCAGTGAACCTGGTGAATGTCAACGTCAGCCGCATTCTCGAACGTGCGTCGGAGATCGGCGTGAGGAAGGCGTTCGGGGCACCTTCGAAAGCGCTTTTGTGGCAGTTTATCATTGAAAACGTGTTCATTACCTTCATAGGAGGGGCATTTGCCCTGGTGCTGACATTCGCGGTGATCCAATTCATCAATTCCAGCGGCTGGATCGCCTATGCCGACCTGACGATCAATCTGCCGGTGTTCCTGATCAGCATGCTGGTGTGCCTCGTTTTCGGGCTACTCTCAGGTGTTTTGCCTGCATTCAGAATGTCGCGTCTGAAAATAGCCGAAGCACTGAAAGTGTGACTTAACAAGGGCTTCGAATCGCAGCGGCTCCAATGCGACCATTCAGTCATTCAATCATTCAAAATTGACTACCATGCTACGACATCTTTTTAAATTAATATGGAATAAAAAAGGCACGCATTCCCTGCTTATTATCGAGGTATGGGCCGCTTTTATGGTGCTTTTCGGCGTACTGACGCTCATTGTTTTTAATCTTCGCAACTACTTGCAGCCCATCGGCTTTCAATATGAGCAGGTATGGAACCTTGAACTGTCCGCTAACCAGGATACGACTGAGATCGCCTCAAAACTGCAACGGGCAATTCAGCGGGTAAGGTCGTATCCGCAAGTGACCGCAGCCAGCCGTATGAGCAGTAATACACCGTTTTCGGCTAACCAGATCGGCAATTCGGTGTCTTACAATAAGGTCGATGTAGGTGGTGATTTTTACTATACCGATGGCGAGCTGGCCAAAGTATTGGATATGCCTCTAAAAAAAGGACGCTGGTATGCGGAGGCCGACCGGGTGGGCAAGTTTGTTCCGATAGTGATCAACCAGGTAATGGAAGACAAGCTGTTTCAAAACGAATCAGGCCTGAACAAGGTGGTGAAACGCGATGAAAAGACTTCCTATAAAGTGGTAGGCGTCGTCGATAAGTTCAAGGCAAAGGGTCTGTTTATGTCTGATAAACCTGGTCTGTTCCAAATTCTGGATAAAGACGACCGCTGGAATTCGAATATATTGATCAAAACCAAACCGGGTACCGACGCGAATTTCGAGGCAAGGCTGGTGAAAGACATTGCGATGATGCTGCCCGGTTGGGGCGTGGAAGTGGGTTATCTCAAAGATTCACGTAAAAACCGGGACAATTTGACCCTCGTGCCCGTGCTGATATTCCTGATTGTGAGCGGATTTTTGTTAACCAACGTCGCGCTGGGCCTTTTCGGGGTTTTGAACTTAAATATTGCCAAACGCAAAGGCGAAATAGGCCTGCGCCGCGCCATGGGTGCCACGGAATCCAAAGTGACAAGCCAGTTTCTCGGTGAAATATGGGTACTGGCCACATTCAGCCTCATTATCGGCCTTATTTTTGCTGTGCAGTTTCCGCTCATGAACGTTTTTGACCTAGATAAGGAAATTTACATCATCGCGATTTTGGCGGCCGTTGCTGTAATTTATATCATTGTAACACTATGCGCCTGGTTCCCCAGCAAGCAAGCCGCCGCGATTCATCCGGCCGTGGCGTTGCACGAAGAATGATTGAATGATTGAATGATTGAATGACTGAATGACTGAATGATTGAATGATTGAATGGTTAGTCACTAGGTCAGAAGTGGTCAAGTATTGTTTTTATTTTCACAATTTCATCGTCAGGCCTGACCACACTTGAATTTTTATTCACTCATTCAAATTTCACTCATTCATTCAGTCATTCAATCATTCAAAATTCAATCATTCAATCATTCAGTCATTCAAAATTCCCCATGCTCCTAATCGTAGACGACGACC
>CAMLNK010000745.1 GCA_946481035.1 uncultured Dyadobacter sp.
ATTCAATCATTCAGTCATTCAAAATTCCCCATGCTCCTAATCGTAGACGACGACCTCGCCATCCGCACTTCGCTCTTACTTCTTTTGAAAAAGGAGGGCTTCGACGTGCGCGGGGCCGGTTCGCCGGAGGAAACTTTTGAAATACTGAAAGTGGTAACGCCCGAAATGATTCTGCTCGACCTTAATTTTTCGATCGAGACGTCGGGGAAAGAAGGAATGCATTTGTTGCAGCGGATCAAAAAACATAATGCGGCTATTCCGGTGATTCTGATCACGGGTTGGGGGACGATCGACCTGGCCGTACGCGGGATGAAAGAAGGCGCGGCGGATTTCGTGACGAAGCCCTGGCAGAACGATTACCTGATCCAGTCGATTCGAACAATCCTGAACCTGGCCAAACCGGCCCAGCAAGCGGGCAGCCGGCGGAAATTGGACCAGCAATACCATTTTGAAAACATTGTAGGCGAAGACCCGAAACTGCTCGATATCCTCGAAACCATCGGGCGGGTGGCGCCTACGGACGCACCTGTGCTTATTACGGGCGAGAGCGGTACGGGTAAGGAGCTGATTGCGGAGGCGATCCATTTGAACAGCCGCCGCAAAATGCGGCCATTTGTGAAAGTTAATCTGGGCGGCATTTCGTCCACTTTGTTCGAAAGCGAGCTGTTCGGGCATGTGCGCGGGGCATTCACCGACGCCAAAACCGACCGGATGGGCCGCTTTGAAATGGCACACCGGGGAACGATCTTCCTGGATGAGATCGGAGAGCTCGATTTGTCGAGCCAGGTGAAGCTCCTGCGCGTGTTGCAGGAGCGCACGTTCGAGCCGCTGGGAAGCAGTAAAAGCCGGACGGTGGACGTGCGGGTGATTTGCGCTACCAACCGGAACCTGGAAGAAATGGTGGCACAAGGCACGTTCCGTGAAGACCTGTATTACCGCATTAACCTTATTACCGTAAAACTTCCCGCATTGCGCGAGCGGCCCGAGGATATTCCGCTGCTGTCGGCGTTTTTTGCCGATAACCTGAAAGCCATTTACAACAGGCCGGAGCTCAAAATCAGTAGTGCGGCTTTGAAATGGCTCAAAACACTGCCATTACAGGGCAATATCCGCCAGCTCAAAAACCTGGTGGAGCGGACGGTCCTGCTCGCCGGAAACAACGTGCTCGATATAGACGATTTCCAGCGTAACTTAAATGCGGGTACCGCCGCCTCTACCCCAAAACATGTGCCGGAAGTAGGCAGCATTACTTTGGAAGAAATGGAGTACCAGATGATCGTGAGGGCCATGCAGCACCATCAGAACAAGGTCAGTAAGGTAGCACGGTCACTGGGGATCACGCGCTTCGCATTGTACCGGAGGTTGGAGAAGTTTGGCATATCCTTTGATTCGGAGGAAGTATGAGGTTATCCACGAAGACAAAATACATTGCCTACATCGCGATCGTGCACCTGGTGCTGGTGTTGCTGGTTTATCAGCTGCTGTTTGAGAATAAGCCCCTTTTTATCGCATCGGAAGTGTTTCTGCTGTTGTCGGCGGGTATGTCTATCGTTCTCTACAACAATTTTATGCAACCTATCCAATTTGTGAAGTCCGGAATCGAAGCCATTAAGGACAAAGACTTTTCGATCAAATTCGTTCCCACGGGTAAGGGGGAAGTCGATGTGCTGATAGAGGTTTACAATATGATGATCGATCAGCTGCGCGAGGAGCGTATCAAGCTGAACGAGCAGCATTTCTTTTTGGAAAAACTCATAGAAGCATCGCCCATTTCGATTATCATCCTTGATTACGACGACCGCATCGAGTCGCTCAACAGCAAAGCGAAAGCCCAGTTTGAGCAGGTTGGCGGGAGTTTAATTGGTAAAAAGCCGGAAGAAACCGACCTGCCGCTGCTAATCGAGCTGGCCGGAATACTCGACGGCGAATCCCGGTTGATCAAGACCAACGGCATTGCGACATTCAAAGTGCAGCGCTCGCATTTTATGGACCGGGGCTTCCGACGCTCGTTTCTGATGATTGAAGAACTGACCAATGAGATTCTCGAATCGGAAAAGAATGCTTATGGTAAGGTGATTAGAATGATGGCACATGAAGTGAATAACACCCTGGGCGCCACTGATTCGATATTGCAGACGACGAGTCAGTTGCTTCCCGACACGGATTATGGCGACATTAAAGACGCGTTGCACGTTGCATCGGAACGCAACCAGCAGCTCACGCGCTTCATGCGCAACTTCGCGGACGTGGTGCGCCTGCCTTCGCCGATGCCCGAGCGCACGGACATGGGCGTGCTCACGCGGGATGTGGCCGTGTTTATGCAGAATGCCGCTTCCGTCCGGAATGTAAAAGTGGTGAGTGAGTCGCAGGAAAATGTCTTCTGGAATGTCGATAAGGGACAAATGGAGCAGGTGCTGATCAATGTGATCAAGAATGCCGTCGAGGCTTGTGAAAGCGGGCAGGAGGTGCGGATCGGCGCGAAGGATGAGCGCATTGTGATCCGTAACAACGGCAAACCGATCGATCCGGAGGTAAGTACCAAGCTTTTCAACCCGTTTTTCAGTACCAAGCGCGATGGCCAGGGCATCGGCCTCACATTAACCCGCGAAATACTCGGGAACCACGGCTTCGACTTCGCATTGGAAACCGGCCCGGACGGCTGGACGGAATTCCGCATTGAAAAGTAGGAAGCTTAACCCTTACGAATGGTGATTGCAAATGCTTTGGCGGGATTGGCGACCATTAATGTGTGAATGTCGGCTTCGGTAAAACCATTTGCTTTCAATGCGGGAACCAGTTTATCCGATATCGTAGTAAAGCCGCGAAACTCCCCGCCATCAGGTTCCCCGGGCTGGTACCAGCCTGCATCGTGTGAAATGAGCACCTGGGCGAGGCGGCCTTTGTTTTTCAGGAATGTAATCAAATCGACGTGTTTGCTGATATTCTCTGCATTAACTCCATCCAGGCTGATCCAGCAGCCGCTCCGGCCCACACTTTCCAGCTCTTCCGCGCTACCATTCGCATGTACCCACACGAATGCGGATGGGGACACGCCTGATTTTTTCAGTATTTCAATTTCCTCACGCGCAGGTAATGCCGGGCCAGTGTGCGAGCAAATGGTCAATCCGGTTTTTAAATGCGTCAACGCCGCAGCTTTGATCAGCTTCTGATGAAGTTCTGATAATGTACCGCTATTGACACCGGTTTTGATAAATCCTGGCCGAATGCCGGTGCCCTCAATACCCTTTTCAGACTCCGTGATCCAGCGTGCAGCCAGTTGTTCGGCCGTTTCGGTAAATGCCCACTTCGGTAAATATTTGTTGTCCGAAGCGCCATAATATCCGGTATTGGTCAGGATGTTCAGCCCCGATTGTTCCGAGAGCTTTTTCAGCAAAATCACATCCCTGCCGATGAATGCGGGTGTGCATTCTACGAGCGTTTGAATGCCGCGCCGTTTAATTTCCAGCAAATAGGGGAGTACTTTGCGCATTACCTCTTCATGCTTCCAGC
>CAMLNK010000746.1 GCA_946481035.1 uncultured Dyadobacter sp.
CAGGCACATCCGGGCGAAAATTACACTTTTCAGCTCGGCGTATACCCTATATCGTTAGACTTAAACAACGTCCGCATCCGCTTCGCCGGCTTGCGTTCAGGAACGGCCATTATTCCCGCCACGGCATTCTCATGCCTGAATACCGACGGGATGGGCTGGGACGCCCGGCCAGTCAGAAAGCAGGTAGCCGTTTCCAAAGGCAAAGTGCAGGCGCTATGGTGCCTGGCCGACATTCCCGCGAACATCCCTGCGGGCGCATACACGGGAAAAGTGTACGTAACGGCTGCTAATGCGCCCGAAACGGCCATCGACATCACCCTGCAAATCGGCGGGGCCACCTTGGCCGACAAGGGCATCGGCGAACCGGACAAACAGACGCGCCTCGCCTGGCTCAATTCGACCATCGCGCAAAAGAATGAGGTGATCAGTCCCTACCTCCCGTTGCAGCGGCAAGGCAACGCGATTTCGCTGCTGGGCCGCAAGTTTACCGTAGCCGGCAATGGGCTCCCGGAGCGCATTGAAACCTATTTTACGCCTGAAATGACCGGCCTTTCGACCACGCCGAAAGACGTATTGAACGCGCCCTTCCGGTTTGTAGCCGCCACGCAAGGCGGAAGCATCGAAAAATGGACCTACCAGGGCGTCCGCTTTACCGAACAAGCACCGGGAACGGTCGCGTGGGCGGCTTCGAGCACGTCCGCACACCTGCGTATGGACGTAACCGCTCACATCGAATTCGACGGTTTCGTGGCCTATGATGTGAAAGTGACGGCCCTTTCCGACATCGGGCTGGACGATATTTACATGGATATCCCCATGAGTCCCGCTGCCTCCCGCTACATGATGGGACTCAACCTGAAAGGCGGCAAACGCCCCGCATCCTACGACTGGAAATGGGAAGTGGCTACCAAAAACCAGGACGGCGCCTGGCTCGGCGATGTGAATGCGGGATTGAATTTTTCCCTGCGCGACGAGCATTACGTGCGCCCGCTGAACACCAATTTTTACCTTCAAAAACCCCTCCTGCTGCCCACCTCCTGGGGTAACGGCCATAAAGGAGGCATCCGGCTATCCGAAACCCACGGCCAGGTGCTGATCCGGAATTACAGCGGCGCGCGCTCGATGAAAAAAGGGGAAAGCCTGCATTACAATTTTGCATTACTCATCACCCCATTCCATACACTGGATACCGACGCGCAATGGAAAACCCGGTTTTACCACCGCTACAACGACCCCGATTCCATCAAGGCGAAAGGCGCGACGATCGTCAATATCCACCATGCGACGCCCATTAACCCTTATATCAACTACCCTTTCATTGAGCACAAGGCCATGAAGACGTACATCGACAAGGCACACAGGGACGGTTTGCAGGTGAAGATCTATAACACGGTGCGCGAGCTGTCCAACAGCGCCTATGAGCTCTTCCCGCTGCGCAGCCTCGGCCACGAGGTCTTCTCGCCCGGCAAGGGGCTGGGTTATTCGTGGTTGCAGGAGCATTTGGGCGACGACTACATCGCAGCCTGGTATGTTCCCGAAATCAAGGATGCGGCCGTGGTGAACTCCGGCATGAGCCGCTGGCATAACTACTATGTGGAAGGCATGAACTGGCTGACGCAGAACGTGGGAATAGACGGTATTTACCTCGACGACGTGGCCTTCGACCGCACCACGATGAAACGCGTAAAGCGCGTGCTCACCCGCGACGGCCATCCGGGCTACATCGATTTGCATTCGGCCAACCAATACAACAAAAATGACGGGTTCAACAACAGCGCGAACCTGTACATGGAGCATTTCCCCTACCTGAACCGCCTCTGGTTCGGCGAATACTTTGATTACGAGCAAAATAACCCCGATTTCTTCATGACGGAAGTGTCCGGTATTCCTTTCGGGTTAATGGGCGAAATGCTCGAAAACGGCGGTAACCCATGGCGGGGGCTCATTTACGGCATGACCAACCGGATGCCCTGGAAAGAAGGCAGCGACGCGCGCGCCATCTGGAAAGTTTGGGACGCATTCGGCATGCAGGGAAGCAAAATGCTGGGTTACTGGACAGACGCCAATCCGGTGCGCACCGACCACGCGCAGGTGCTCACTACCAGCTATGTGCAGGATAAGCGCGCGCTCGTTTCCATTGCCAGCTGGGCAGAGGGCGATGCCAGCTTTCACCTGAATATCGACTGGAAAAAACTGGGTATCGATCCGCAGAAGGCGCAGATCACCGCGCCGGAGATCGTGAACTTCCAGCCGGAGGCGAATTTCACGGCTACACAGTCTATTCCGGTTACAAAAGGGCGTGGTTGGTTACTGATTATATCGGAAAAGCCCTGATCAGTAAAATGAAGTACTACAATTTTATTTTCCAGTAAAATTTTCTTTCAAATTGATAAAATGCAGGAATTTTAATTTTAAAGTGTGTACGCACACATTTTGTTTTTTACATTTGTTTCAACCGATATTCCTCTCAAAATGAACGCATCTGACAGGAGCTGCCGACAGGTAGTTGTTCCCGTCTGAACGGACTTTTTACGTTAACCCCAAACCCCAATTCCTATGAAGTTAAAAGCTATACTGAGTTTCATTTTCGTTGCCCTGCTGGCCATCGGCAGCAGCTTCGGCCAAACCGGCGAGATCCGCGTCTCGGGGACGGTGACCGACGCCAAGGGGGCCGAAATACCGGGCGCCAACGTATCGCTGTCGGGCACCACTTCCGGTGTGATCACCGACGCACAGGGCAAGTTCGCCCTGACCGTTCCCAATAGCCAGTCGGTGCTGCGCGTTTCGTTTATCGGTTATAAAACAGCCGAGATTACGGTGGGCAACCAGACGGTCTTCAAGGTTACCCTGGAAGAGGATTCCAAAACGCTCGATCAGTTGGTGGTTGTGGGATACGGTACCCAGAAAAAGAAGGACCTGACCGGTGCGGTGAGCTCTATTGCCAGCGAAAGTCTCAACCTGGGCGGTGCTACCTCCAACGTAGCGCAGGCGTTCCAGGGACGTGCGGCAGGTGTGCAGGTGAGCCAGTCGAACTCGGCGCCGGGTGGCGCGACGGTCGTTCGGGTTCGCGGCGGAAACTCGATATCCTCCACCAACGAACCGCTATATGTGGTCGACGGATTTCCTTCCGAAACGGGCAAAGAGATCAACCCCAACGATATCGACGATATCCAGATCCTGAAAGATGCCTCCGCAACGGCGATATATGGATCGCGCGGTGCCAATGGCGTCGTGATCATCACCACCAAACGGGGCAAGGCAGGTAAGCCGACCATTACCTTCGACAGCTACTACGGTGTGCAGAAAGTCATGAACCCTTACAAAAAAATGACCGGCTTGCAGGCAATGGAAATTACCAATGCCAAAAACATCGAAAACGGCCTGCCGCCTACCTTTACAGCAGCGGACCTGGCCAGCGGGACCAATACCGACTGGTTCAAACTGTCGACCCGCAACGCCAGCGTACAAAGTTACAGCCTGACCGCCAGTGGCGGGAACGACGACACC
>CAMLNK010000747.1 GCA_946481035.1 uncultured Dyadobacter sp.
ACCATATCCGATTATTCATTCATTCATTCATTCATTCATTCATTCATTCATTCATTCATTCACTCATTCACTCATTCACTCATTCAATCACTGATACTCAACAAACGCCTCGTCCTCATAACACCACAACCACTTCTCCCCCGGCTCGGCGGAGGAAGCTACGGGGTGGCCGGTGTGGTGGAAATGTTTGGTCATGTGTTTGGCAGGGGAACTGTCGCAGCAGAGTGTGGCGCCGCAGGTCTGGCAGGTGCGTAGGTGCACCCACCGCCCATCGACCTTGATACATTCCTCGCAGACGTGCTCACCAGCAACCTTAATCTCCTGAATATCTTCGATATGTTTACAAATCCGGCCCATTATACTTCGCTTAAATATTGGTGAACAAAACTGATGGACATCGAACCCTCGCCTACCGCCGATGTAACGCGGTTCATCGCCCCTGCACGCACATCGCCCGCGGCGAAAATGCCCGGCGAGCTCGTTTCAAGCAGATAAGGATCACGATCGGCCTTCCAGATTTCCTTGAAATTTTCGTAGTTCTTCATTTCACGGCCCGTTTCGATGAAACCCTTCTTATTCTTGATGATTTCAAGGCCCACCCATTCGGTATAAGGCTTCGCACCGATGAAAATGAACAGCGCGTCGGCCGGGGCAATGCGCTCCTCGCCCGTATTCAGATCCACAAGTTTCAAACTTTCGAGGTGACCGTCGCCCTGTGCCTCGACGATTTCAGTGCAACCCAAAACCCCGATATTCTCCGTGCCGGCAATCTGGTCGATCAGGTAGGACGACATCGACGATGTGAGATCGTTTCTTCTGATCAATACATACACATTGCGCGCGAACTTCGACAAATACATCGCCGCCTGCCCGGCAGAATTACCACCGCCCAACACATACACATCCTTATTGCCGCATGAGCTGGCCTCGGTACTGGCCGCTCCATAATAAATGCCCTTTCCGGTAAAATCTTCAATTCCTTTGGTTTCCAGCTTGCGGTAATCGACGCCCGTGGTAATTACTACCGCCTTCGCATTCACCTCGTTACCATCACCCAGCACCACGGTTTTGTATTTATCCTTCAATTTAATCTCCTTCACAAACTGCGGCGAAAGGAACTCCGTCCCGAAGCGTGTAGCCTGCGTAATCGCGCGCCGCGTAAGCTCGGCCCCGCTCAAACCCGTCGGAAAGCCGAGATAATTCTCGATTCGTGAGCTCGTACCTGCCTGACCGCCAGGCGCTTTACGCTCGATCAGCAAAGTACTTAAACCTTCCGACGCACCGTATACAGACGCTGCCAGCCCTGCCGGGCCCGCACCGATGATCACGACGTCATAAATCTGTTGTTTGGTCTTGGGATTCAGCCCGATACGCTCGGCGATATCAATCAGCGACGGCGTTTTCAGCAACGAACCATCCTCAAATATCACCACCGGAAAATCGACCGGGCAGAGGTTGTTACTTTGGGAAATCTGCCTCCCGGTTTCATTCGATTCCGCATCCAGCCAGAGGTAAGGCACCAGATTACCCGCCAGGAAATCCTTGATTTCGTGCGCTTTGGGCGAGAACTGGTAACCTATCACTTTAATGCCCTTGAAATCGGGACGGTAATTGCCCTGCCAGTCGCGGAGCAGCTCGTCGATGGCCGGGTAAAGCTTTTCCTCGGGCGGGTCCCAGGGTTTCATCAGGTAGTAGTCGAGCTGGACGTCGTTGATCGCCTTAATCGCCGCCTCAGTGTCCGAATAGGCCGTCAGCAGCACCCTTTTGGCAAAAGGAAACATTTTCATCGCCTTTTGAAGGAAATCCACACCCTGCATTTCGGGCATCCGCTGGTCGGAAATGAACATGGCCACTTCGTCGCCGCGGTTCTGCAATTCGAGCAGGCTGTCCATGGCTTCCGCCACGGAAGTAGTGCTCAATATCCTGTATTTTTCGCGGTAGTGGGATTTCAGGTCGCGGCTGATCGCCCGGAGCACCTGGGGATCGTCGTCAATCGAAAATATGATAGGCAAAGCCATGGTAGCTTCTTTTAAATATTGGTTGAGAATTAAAATTATCCATTAAACGGGAAACATACCACAAACTCGGTACGTCCCGGCTGTGAATGCAGCGTAACCGTACCCCGGTGCTGGCGCACAATGCGGTTCACCACGTCGAGCCCGAGCCCGGTGCCTTTTCCCACCGATTTGGTCGTAAAAAACGGGTCGAAAATCTTGGAACGGATCTCCGCCGGCACACCCGGACCATTGTCGCAAACAGTCACCTTTACAAATTCCTTGTCCCGGCGGGTAATGAGGGTTAGTTCCGCCTCCGGCTGACTTTCCAGCGCATCGATCGCATTGTCGATCAGGTTCGTCCACACCTGGTTCAGCTCGCCCACCATCGCTTTCACGGGAGGCAGTTCGAGGTCAAAATCCTCTGTCACTTTGATATTACCCTTTTTCAGCTTGTAATTCAGCATTATGAGCGTATTGCGGATGCCAACGTGGATGTCTACGTACTCACGCTCGCCCCCGCGGTCCATATGCGTGAAGGTTTTGACCGACCCCACAAGTTCGGCAATGCGCTTGGAAGCCTCCTGGATATCGGCCACCATGCGTTCGGTTGTCAGGCTGTTATTGATCCAGGTCAGCACAGGAGAAAGATCGGTATGGTTGATTTTGCTTTTCAACGTTTCCAGGTCAGCTTCCCCCACCCCGAATTCCACCAGGTTATCGGCAATGTCTTCACAGCCGTCGATATTGTTCAGATCCAGCCAGTCGAGGATTTCGTCCTCCTTTTCCGACCGTTTCATCATCGACAGCACCGGCCGGTTGGTATTATTGAGCAAACTCACCATTTTATCATTCAAAAGGTCGATCTCCTCATGCGATAAATGGATCGAAAGCAGCGATTTGAACGAATCGGGCTGCATTAGTAAATGCTCTTTCAGGGAAGCCGAACTACGTACGATCGCCGACGCGGGGTTGTTCAACTCGTGTGCCAACCCCGCCGAGAGCTTCCCAAGCGCCATCATCTTCTCATTCTGCTGTTCGAGTTCGGTAAACTCCCGCACGCGCGACGTCATCACGATCACGAGCGCCTGCGTGAGCTCGTAATGTGAAACAATCAGCTCCTTCAAAAGCTCCTTTGGAAACGTCATTAACTGGGTTGCTTCGAGGCATACCCCGTACGCAATCCCGACTTTCGCCCTCGAAAACGGCAGCACTCCCGTAACAGTACCAGGCAAAAGCTGCGAAATAATGTGCTTAGTGTTATTCTGGACCCGATACAACTCGATACGGCCGGAAAAAATGACGTGGGTGCCTGCAAGCGGCTCGCCTGGGCGGGTCATCATCTCCCCCTCGGGCAGTTCGTAATGCCGGCTGCGGTCGACCATCCATTGCAGCTGGTTTTCAGGCACATCCTTAAAAACCTCGATGGCAAGCAAATCCTGGACACTGATATCTTTCATGAGCGAACGCAATAATGGTGTGAGTTAACGGGCCAATTTCGAAATAAATC
>CAMLNK010000748.1 GCA_946481035.1 uncultured Dyadobacter sp.
CGAACAGCGAAATCGACGATTACTTTGACATTCGCCTGGGCTATGCCGACAAGTCGGTGATCGTAAAATCGAGCCTGATGGTGTATGAAAACCACCTGCGTTATGTCCTGCACGGTACCAAAGGCTCATTCATCAAAGGCGGCCTCGACCCGCAGGAAGAAACTTTGCGTAAAAATGTGCTTCCAACCGAAAAACCATGGGGCGTGGAACCGGGAGATCGCTGGGGTAAGCTGTACAGTCAGGAGTTTACCGGCATTGTGGAAAGCGAAGCAGGCGATTACATGCCGTTCTACCAGAATGTTTACGACGCGATCGTCAATGGAGAAGAGCTGGCAGTGAAGCCGGAAGAAGTCTTGCGCACCTGCCGCGTGATCGACCTGGCATTCCAGAGCAGCAACGAAAAGAAAGTAATGGCCTACTAAAAGCTGCCATAAATAAGCAAAAGGCAGTCCGGAATATCCGTACTGCCTTTTTTTAATGCCCAATTAGTTGGCTTGTATTATTTGATAACTGCTGTTACCTGACGTTTTGTTTCAGTCGAAATCGCGAATGGCTTTGTAGAGATTTCGCTGCCATTGTTGATAATGAAGCTGTAATTTCCGTCAGCCAGGTTCGACAGGTCGAAGATCTTAGTATAGTTTTCCGACTTAGGGATCGATGTGCTGTAAACGATTGTTCCTGTGTAGTCTTTGATAACCAGTGAAGATCTTTCTTTTACGTTTTCAAGAGACAATTTGAATTTCAATTCTGCACCGGAAACGAGCTCAATAGAAGCGTTGTTTTCTTTTACTTTGTCAGCAGCGATTGAAAGATTTGCAGTTGATACTCCCACCAAAACTGCGATTGCCAAGATAGTCTTTTTCATTTTATTCCTAATGTTTAAGGTCTGAATCAATGTTACCAATTTGTACTTTTCAGGCATTTACCTGACTAAGTTCTCTGAGCTGATTTGCGTTTTCGCTTTTTGCTCTTTGGACAATACAAAGGTATCCAACATTGTGATTAAAAGTCAATAAGGGCGATTTCGAATGGTAAAAGTTCTTTTTTGAATGGCGTATTAATATTGGAATAATCCTATGATTATAGAAAAAGTACAGCAAGTCGTTTGAAATTTGACAGTATTGTTAGAAAAGTACAAATACCCATTTGTTGTACTTTTTGAATATTTTTAAATAGTATACTCAGTTGGTGGAGTTTGCCACGAAGGCACGAAGAAACACGAATGTCTCTCACTTCGTGGATATTCGCGGTCCGCCGCTGCGGTGTCTTCGTGGCAAAAAAATCTCAATAAACTTTAAAGTATTTCCTAAGTCCAGCCGTCTGCCCATCTGTAAATAGTTTAAAAGCCGTTTGTCGCAGAAAAAGCCAAATATCATCCAAACCGTCGCATCCTATGGCAAGCAACTGCTGGGTTTCATCCGGCAGCGTGTGAATACCGACGAGGATGCGGAGGATATTTTGCAGGACGTTTGGTACCAGCTGAGCACCGTGCCGGAGATTGAGGCGATCGAGCAGATGAGCAGCTGGCTGTACCGCGTTGCCCGCAACCGGATCATCGACAAATACCGCAAACAAAAGCCCGAATCGCTTGAAGATTTCGGGTACGAAGACGAAGATGGTGAGTTCCATTTCAAGGACATCCTGCTTGCCGACGACAATACACCGGAAACTGCGTATTTGAAAGACCTTTTTTGGGAACAACTGAACATCGCCCTGGACGAACTTCCGGAGAACCAGCGCCAGGTATTTATCTGGAACGAACTCGAAGACCAGACGTTCCAGGAGATCGCCGATCGCACCGGAGAAAATATCAAAACCTTAATATCCCGCAAGCGTTACGCGGTCCGTCATCTTCGTGAACGGCTCGAAAGCGTGTACCGGGAGTTTGTAAATTATTAAATTTGTTGACCATGATGAACCCGCAAAACAGAGGTAGGAGATTTCGGCTTGCGCTACCGGTTTTTATCCTGATCGCAGCCTTCGGTCTCGGCGCAGTAGTGCAATGGCTCTGGAACGCCATTCTGCCCGCCGCCGCCAACTTTAATACGATTACCTACTGGCAGGCGGTAGGGTTGTTTGTTTTGTGTAAAATACTATTCGGAGGCTTCCGGGGAGGGCCGGGCCACCACCGGCATCATAACAAATGGCAGCGGTTCAACCGGCGTTTTGGGCGCGGAGGCCGCGAGGAAATGCTGGCCTGGAAAAACAAATGGATGCAAATGACCGACGAGGAGCGGCGGCGCTTCCGCCAGGAAATGCGGAACCGATGGAGAAAGCCTCCTGAAAATATGTAAGTTATACCGAACTCGGCCCAACAGCCGGGTTTTATTTTTTATCACACTTTAAAGTAATTTTTCAGATTGCACGTCTGCAATGATGTAGGCGTCAATCGCCCGCAATTATTCATCAAAACCAGACAAAATCATGTTCATCGTCATTCTAAAATCAATAGGAGCCGCGGTACTGGCAGGGTTATTCCTGCTCGCGCTCCCGTTCCTGATATTTAAAGCCATATTCTTCTTCCTATTCCTCGGATTGATTTTCAGGCTGTTGGCAGGAAGAAGACGCTTCCGCAGATGGCGGCATTACCATTCGGGCCATTATGGCTACCCCAATGCTGATTTCGGCGGACCACAGCGGGAATACCTGGCCGATCCGTTCGGCCCGATGCCTCAAAAAGTTTAAAACAATTCATTCAACAAACAACCCATAAATACCATGTGTGATAACAGATTCGGACGTCGTGGCTTTGGAATGCGCCACGACCATTACGGCAGGCATTTTGGGCCGCAGCGTGAGTTTCGCGTGCCCGTGAACATCGTCAGAAACGACGACAGCTATGAAATGCTCATCTTCGCGCCCGACCGCAATAAGGAAGATTTCAAGATCAATGTGCAGGGACTGGAACTAACCATTTCCTATGAGTTGAAAGACAATCTGAGCGAGAAGCGCAACTGGATACGGCAGGAGTTTAGTAAAAGCTCTTTCCAGCGCACATTTATGATCGACAACACCGTCGATACGGAAAATATCAGCGCCCAGTACAACAATGGCATCCTGCAACTGACACTCCCGATAGTACCCGGTTCGGAAAAGCCTGCGCAGGAGATTAATGTAAACTAAGTGATTTCAAAAGCTTCATCAACTAAGAAAGCCCCTGCATCATCGCAGGGGCTTTTCTGATTACAAACGCTTAACAAATACTGGTTTTAACTAACCAAAAATCATTTATACGCTGGGTCTTGTGTGAGCGTAGCTGCTCCCGCCTTGTACGACCGGTCGATCGCTTCCTGTGGAATCGGGAAAAACTCGTTTTTGCCTTTTGTAAACACAGCACCCTTTTTGTAAACTCTTTTATTGGCTTCCACCGCCACGTAGGCATTCAATACCTCCGCCGCAATTCCCCAGCGTGTCAGGTCGAAGAAGCGATGGCCCTCCATCGCAAATTCGAGACGGGTTTCAAAACGAACCGCTTTCCGTGCAGTTGCCGCATCCGTCCAGG
>CAMLNK010000749.1 GCA_946481035.1 uncultured Dyadobacter sp.
CGAAGGAAACTACCAACTGGTGATCCCGATGTCTGCGCGGGACAATATGGAACAGCAAAACCCGGTCTGGCGCGGAATCGTTAAAGGCAGCAATATCCTGATCGCCGCTCAGAACCCATACGCAGCCGATAATGCCACCACTTCCATCACGGTTTCCTACCAGAACTGGGCGCGCAACATTACCTTGAAAGGAAAAGAGGTGTTCCTATGCAAATTCGATTTGAATGATTCTGTCAATGGCACCGAGCCTTCACTGGACATGGTCAGTGTGTACCCTAATCCCGCAGCGCAAGAGCTCAATGTTTCACTGGCGGGCATTAATGGAGTCACAGAGGTTGATTTTGCATTAACCAACAGTAAAGGACAGCTATTTCTGCAACAAAAACTCCGGGCTTTCGCAGGTGAAACCAAGGTGAAGATCGTCCTGCCGAAACTATCTTCTGGCATGTATTTTGCCCGCTTTACTACCAATAACCGAACTGTCATTAAAAAGGTAGTGATCCTGCAATAGCCACTGCCTGTATTGTTATGAACCGACTCAGCCAAGAAACCAGCCCATATTTGCTTCAACACGCGCACAACCCGGTGGATTGGTATCCCTGGGGCGAGGAAGCGTTATCCAAAGCCAAAAACGAAAACAAACCTATCCTGGTCAGCATCGGCTATTCCGCCTGCCACTGGTGCCATGTGATGGAGCGCGAATGCTTCGAAAAAGAGCCTATCGCCCAGGTGATGAACCAGCATTTCGTATGCATTAAAGTCGACCGGGAAGAGCGGCCCGACGTGGACGCGGTATATATGGACGCCGTGCAGGCGATGGGCGTGCGTGGGGGCTGGCCGCTGAATGTATTTCTTTTGCCCGACACCAAGCCGTTTTACGGGGTTACTTACCTGCCTGCTCAAAACTGGGTGCAGCTTTTAAAAAGCATTGACCAGGCCTTCACCAATCATTACCAGGAGCTGGCCAGTTCGGCCGAAGGTTTCGTGGAAAATATGGTTGCCTCCGAAAGCCAGAAATATGGCCTGGTTAATGCGACTGTTCAGTTCAACGCCAGCGATGCGGATGTGATGTTCGAGCAGATACAGCGGCATTTCGATACCCGAAAAGGTGGAATGGACCGCGCGCCAAAGTTCATGATGCCCTCCATTTATAAATTTCTGCTGCGCTACTTCGATATCAGCCAGAATCCCGAAGCATTGGCGCAAGTCGAGCTTTCGCTCAACCGCATTGCGCTAGGCGGCATTTACGATCACGTCGGCGGCGGCTGGGCGCGGTATTCGGTCGACGAGGACTGGTTTATTCCGCATTTCGAGAAAATGCTTTACGATAACGGGCAGCTATTGAGCGTTTACGCCGAAGCCTATTCGTTAACTCAAAATCCGCTTTATGCAAACCGCATTCAGCAGACCATCCAATGGCTCACCGACGAAATGCGTAGCGCGGACGGCGGTTTCTTTTCCGCACTAGACGCGGATAGTGAGGGTATTGAAGGCAAATTCTATATCTGGACGGAAGAAGAATTAAAAGCGGCATTGGGAGAGGATTTCAACTGGTTTTCAAAACTCTACAAAATATCCAGGCACGGAAACTGGGAGCATGGCTACAACCATTTGCATCTTACCGAGCCTGTCGAGTTTGCAGCCAAAACAGCGGGCATTCACGCCGATGATTTTGCCGCATTATATCAAAACGCATTAGCCAAACTAGCTGAAAGCCGCCGCGCAAAGATCCGGCCGGGGCTTGATGACAAAATCCTGGCTTCCTGGAACGGACTTCTGATCAAAGGCTTGACGGATTCCTACCGGGCATTGGGCCACGAAGCAATCCGCGATCTGGCCATCGCGACCGGCCATTTCATTGCCGGGAAAATGACGAGCGGCAACCGGTTGAAACACAGCTATAAAAACGGGCTCGCCACTGTGACTGGCTTTCTGGAAGATTATGCTGCGGTAATTGAGGGCTACCTGGGGCTTTACCAGGTATCATTTGAGGAAGAATGGCTGCAAAAAGCCCGGGAGCTGGCTGATTACACCATTAGCAACTTCTTTGACCAATCCGAAGGCTTCTTCTATTTTACCGATGCCTACGGTGAAGCGCTCATTGCTCGTAAAAAAGAGCTTTTCGACAATGTGATCCCGGCCTCCAACTCGATGATGGCCTATAATCTTTACACATTGGGCAAAATGCTCGACCGCGACGACTACCTGGAAATAGCCGACAATATGCTTTCGAAAATGACCAAATTGCTGCTGGCCGACGTGCAATGGGTTACCAACTGGGCCGCTTTGTATTGCCAGCGAGCCGTGCCGACGGCCGAAATCGCGATCGTGGGCGGTGATGCGGACGCGATGCGCAAGGATTTCGACCGGTTTTTCATTCCCAATAAAATCGTGATGGGAACGCGCACCGTCTCGATGCTGCCTCTCTTGCAAAACCGGGCGGAAATCAATGCCAAAACGGCGATTTATGTTTGTTACGACAAAACCTGCCAGTTGCCGGTAACCAAGGTAGAAGAAGCGCTCGACCAACTGGCCGGCGTTTAAAGCAGCAGCAGATAGTGATCGCGGATCACATTCATATGATGTACCGGGTGGCCCAGGATCACAAAACCCAATGCCAGCGGCGTAATTTCAGTCTGGTTGGCATTACCTACGCGCGTCAGCATGGTTTTGTCCATATTTTTAAACAAGGTGATAGTGCTCTGCCGGAGCTCGCCAAACTCGGTGAGCAGGTCATCGACCGTGCGGTGGCTCGCTACCGTATTCGCTGCCAGGATAGCCTCATCATAGCCTGGAAGCTGGGTTTTATCGTTTCTTGAAAACCGCAGCGCCCGGTAGGACATGATCCGCTCGTTGTCGATTACGTGCTGCAAAATATCCTTGACAGTCCACTTGCCATGCGCATAAACCCGATCACCAAGCGCGGTCAGCTTTTGTGTGTCACCAAAAACATGCTCCGGCGTATATTTGGCAAAGCCTTCGAAAAGGTCTATATCCTCGACAAGGTTGATGTATCTGTCAAAAAATGGGGGCATTGGCTGGATTTCTGATCTTTTCATGGTATTGTAAATGGTTTAATGTATTCTGCGGTAAGGATAATCGATTCTGCGCTGTTTGGACTGCATTTCGCCTTCGATATGCGCATAAAGCGAATCACTGGACCTGAAATCATAGACAATCCGCTTTGGAAAATCATGTTGAAGGTTCTCGAACACGAAGCGGCTCCCTTCAATGGATTTCAGTTTGAATAAAACTTCTTTTTCATCATTCTGCCCGGCGGCTACCGGCGCGTACACGATCTGGCTGCCTTTCAGATAAAGGCGTACTTTTTCCAGTGGAGTGGTATCGCCGTTTGCCAGCGTATAGCTCATGCCGGCAAACTCGGTTTGATTCCTTCGGGTCCAGGTCTCGTAATTGTCGCCCCTTGTCCGTTTTTTTAAGCAGGTTCCAACGAGGGGTGTGAGTTTTTCGAGTTCCTGTTGGGTATATGTGCTT
>CAMLNK010000750.1 GCA_946481035.1 uncultured Dyadobacter sp.
CGCCTGCTCGAAGACCTGGAAGGCGATCTTTATGAGTACTTCCTGCGTAACGTGCGCGACAAAGGCGTGCGGTATGCGCGGCTGACCTATTTTCTCGACGTGATCAAGTTCATGAGGCCTTACACTATCCGCAAAATAGAACCTCTCACCTTCTTAACCCATTTCATGATGATCGGCAGCTATTTCAAAACTTCGCGGCGCAACCTGGTCCGCAACAAACTGTTCTCATTCATCAATATCGTCGGACTGGCCGTGAGCATGTCGGTAGGGCTACTGGTGATCGCCATTGTGAACGACCTGCTTTCTTACGATGATTTCCACGAAAACAAAGATCACATTTACCGCATTATCACCTGCAATCAACCCGACGGACAGCCTGCGATGGACTTCGCATCCGCCTCAGCGAGGGTAGCGCAGCGGCTCCGCAGCGACGTTCCCGGTATCGAGGATTTTACCATCATCCGTAACGGGTTTTCGGAAGATGCCCAGGTTGGCCAGAACACTTTTCCACTCGAAGCAACCTGGGCGGATCAGTCATTTTTCAAGGTATTGACATTTCCGCTGGTAGCCGGAGACGCCGCAACGGCGCTCAAAGAACCTTACTCGCTGGTTTTGACCGAAAAAACAGCATTGAAACTATTCGGCAGTACCCACATCGTGGGGCAAACCGTGCGCTTTGATACACTCGACTACCAGGTTACCGGCGTTGCAAAAGATGTTCCGCACCTTTCCCACATCCGTTTCGACGCCCTGGTGTCGTACGCCACGGCGGACGCTATGTTCGGGAAGAACAAGGACCATGAATTTTACAACTGGGGTAATATGTGGTCAAATTATATTTATGTAACCCTCCCCAAAGACAGCAACATTGCAAGCGTACAGCGTGCACTTGAACAGATCAGTGCCGAAGAAAATAAGGCTATAATGCACAGAAAAATAACGCTGTCGCTCCAACCGTTTAAGGACATTGCATTGGGCCGGAAACTTTCGAACAACATGGGGCCGCGTACTACGCCTGTTACGCTATGGATATTAGGCGGGCTCGCTTTTGTGATCATCCTTTCGGCCTGTTTCAACTACACCAATTTGTCCGTCGCCCGCTCGCTCAGGCGCTCACGCGAGGTGGGTGTACGCAAGATCATAGGGGCACGCGGGAGCCACGTTTTAGGGCAATTCATGGCCGAATCGGTGATGATCGCCTTTTGGGCATTGCTGTTTTCTTTTGGCCTGTACCTGTTTTTACGGAGGGAATTCCTCGCACTCGACCCGCACGTTTCCCAGATTTTCACACTCGACCTATCGCTGCGTTCGGTACTCTGTTTTATTGCCCTGGCAGTATTTACCGGGCTGGCAGCCGGTTTCCTTCCAGCCGTGTTTTTCTCAAAGATCAATGCGCTTTCTGTGATGAAGGACGCGTCGGGTATCCGCGTTTTCGGGCATATCGGGTTGCGCCGGGCGCTCATCGTGGCACAATATGCCCTATCGCTGATATTCATTGCCACTACCCTCGTAGGTTACAGCCAGTACAAAGGCTTCCTGAATTTCGACCTGGGTTTCAGCACTGAAAATATCCTGAATATCAAGCTGCGCGGCGCCGACGCTGCGGCGCTGAAAAAGGAACTGGCGGAAATACCCGAAGTGAAACAAATAGCGCAGTCGAGCATGATTACCAGCATCGGCAGCATTTACGGTTTTGATGTAAAATACTATCCCGCGGGCAGCAACGCCTCATCCCAGCCTGCCGATTCGGGATTGGTGTGGGTTAATACTGTGGACGAAAACTACCTGCCCATTCACAAACACAAGCTGTTGGCAGGCAATAACTTTGCGCTGCGCCCCGAAAAAGGGAACGAAAGCGAACTGATTGTGAACCAGCAGGTTTTGAAACGGTTTAATATCGGCGGCCGGGACCCGCACAAAGCACTGGGCCACGTCATCGAGGTCAACGGGCGGAAGCTTACGATCGTGGGGGTACTGAAAGATTTCCACTACGGAACCATGGAAAACAAGATCGAGCCGGTGATGTTCCGCTATTCCAAAAGCGAGCCGTGGGGTTACCTGAACCTTCAAATCGCCTCCACCGACTTTGAAACTACCATGGCTAAAATCGAATCGGCCTGGAAGCGGTTCGACAAAGTACACCCTATGAAAGCCGATTTTTACGATCAGCAGATCGAGGACGCATACAGCGAGTTTTCCATGATGGTGAAAACGATCGGATTCCTTGCATTCCTCGCCATTTGCATTGCCTCGCTGGGACTTTTCGGCATGGTGGTTTTCACTACCGAAACCAAATTGAAGGAAATCAGCATCCGTAAAGTACTGGGTGCCAGCGAACCGGGGCTTGTGTACCTGCTATGCCGCGGATTTCTCGCGCTGCTCGGCATTGCAGCGCTGATCGCCCTGCCGGTCACCTACCTGCTGTTCGATAAGGTTGTACTCACGCGGTTTGCCTACCACCAGCCCATCGGCCTCGCCGAACTGCTGGGCGGCACATTGGTGGTAATGCTGCTGGCCCTGGTCATGATCGGCTCGCAAACCGCCAAAGCGGCACGAAGTAATCCTGCGAAGGTTTTGAAAAGCGAATAGCAATGACGCTGGCAATGCAGTTCCGAGGCTTAGCCTTAGGCAGACGGTGCATTGCCAGCGCATTGTTTTTTTAAATACTCAGAACAAGAGTAGTCCATCGTTTAAAAAGTATAAAATTTTTCCCTATTAACTTTGAAACACAAAGTACTTTTTAAATATTTGAAAATAAATAAAACTGATATGAATTTACTATACCGGCTGGCAGCATTCTATGATGAAGTTAAAGGGAACAAATGGTACCGGTACTTCGCGACCTTTTGCCGCATTGGGCTGGCGCTGGCCTTTATCCCCTCAGGTTTCGTAAAGGTTTCAGGCGAAAGGTTTACCGCGCTGCCTTCGAACAATCCGCTCGGCCACTATTTCGATGCCCTGCATTTGACGGGTTACTACTACACATTTATAGGAGCAGGGCAGCTCATCACCGCTGCCTTGCTCCTCATCCCGCGTACAGCGGTGCTAGGCACATTAATGGCGTTCCCGATTATGCTTAATATCAGCGTGTTGGTTCACGCCCTGCGTTTCGAAGGTACCCGCATTGTCACGTTCATTCTGCTGGCGAACATCTACCTGCTTTGCTGGTATTTCGACAGGATCCGATACATTCTGCCGCTCAAAAACGCCGATCTGGGCATCCCGGAATATAAATCTGTTAACAACAAGTTCCCTTTCGTATTCTTCGGAATGGTCATCGCCATCATGGCGGCCGTCGTTATCGGAAACCTCTACATGTACGACATCCGCCCCGGCAACTCTGCCGAGGAATGTGCGAATGGCTGCCCCGGAAATGCCGACCCGGAGGCCTGCAAGCAGTTTTGCGACTGCATTTACAACCAGGGCAAGCCGCTGAACGTTTGCCTGGAAGCGTATGAAAAGGCGGTTGAGAATAAGAAGAGGTAATTATAGCGA
>CAMLNK010000751.1 GCA_946481035.1 uncultured Dyadobacter sp.
TGAGCACTTCACTGGATAACCTGCTCACCGACGAGCAGCGTGATGGTTACAGGCGAATGGTGGAGGAGAATGCCGTCAAGCGAGGGTTCAACTTCTCGAACGTCCGAAAGATCAAGACCAAACCGGGCGCGAGAAATCACTTCTTCGACTTCGAGAACTTTTCGTTCAGCTATGCATTCAGCGATGATAAACGACGGAATATCCTGACGCAGGAGTACAATCAGCGGGCTTACAGGGCGGGTATTTCCTACATGTATGCCAGCCAGCCGAAAGCCATCGAGCCGTTCAAAAAGTGGAAGGCGACGGGCCGCTGGGCGGAGTTTATCAAGGAGTTCAATGTGACGCTCCTGCCGAATATGGTTTCGCTGCGTACCGATGTGGACCGCCGATTCCTGAAAACCCAGCTGCGCAATGCGGACCTTACGACCGATGGCATGCAGCCATTGTTCGAGAAATATTTCTGGTTTAACCGCTATTACGATTTCGGCTGGAACCTGACGCGTAATATGACGCTGACCTACGCCGCCACGGCCAACTCGATCGTGGATGAACCGGAAGGCGATATCAACACCGGCGCTAAGAAGGATTCGCTTTGGACTAACTTCAAAAAGCTGGGACGGATCAAAAACTTCGATCAGAAAATTGACCTGACCTACCGCCTGCCGCTCGATAAAATTCCGGTTCTGGACTGGATGTCGGCAGATTACAAGCATTCAATCGGCTATAATTACCAGGCCAATGCATTAGGTTTGAAGGATACGACGGGCTTGCCGTTCGGGGATATTATCCGTAACAGCCGCGAGCGGGGTGTTACCGGCAAGGTGGATTTTGTATTGCTTTACAACAAACTCCGCTACCTCAAATTTGCCAACACGCCGTCGGCTGCGAGAAAGAACTTCGCCCGTAGCCCGGGTGATATCGAGGACATCGATATGCGCACGACCGACATTGTGAAGAACCTTACCCGAGTGCTGATGACCGTCCGCGGTATCAACGTCAGCTATTCGGTTTTGGAAACAACTGCATTGCCGGGCTATTTGAGAGCGCCTAAATATTTCGGGCTTGACAATGCCAATGCACCCGGCCTGGGCTTTGTGCTGGGCCAGCAGGACAGGAACTTCCAGGTGAAAGCTGCCGAGAAAGGCTGGATCACCCGAAGCGAACAGCAGAATATGCCGTTCCAGCAAACCATCGCCAAGAACTTCTCGGCCAATACCACATTGGAACCGTTCAAGGATTTCAGGCTGATCATCGAGGCGCGTCTGACGCGGCAGGATGCTTATCAGGAATTCTACCGGCCCGATTCGACAGGGAATTTCGCATCACAAAGCCCGCTGCGGAATGGGCAGTTCAGCATGTCGTTTATGTCGTTCCGGACGGCATTCGCTAAAATGCGCCGCGACAATTCATCACCGGTATTCGACAAGTTCCGTGCTTACCGGGCTATCCTGCGTGACCGCCTGAATGCGGAGAACAAAAGCGGCGGCGAGTACAACGAAACATCCCAGGACGTGCTCATTTCGGCATTCTTCGCGGCCTATACCGGCAAGGACCCGAACACCGTCCGCACCAACCCGTTCCTGAAATTCCCGATGCCGAACTGGGATTTGAGCTATACCGGCCTTTCGTCGATCCCGGCGTTCAAGCGGTTGTTCAGCTCGTTCACATTGCGGCACAAGTATATGTCCAATTACAGCGTGGGTAACTTCACCTCGTCGCTCGACTATGAGGCGCTTTATGTGAACCTTGCCGTAACGGGGTATCCATTGTCGTCGCGATTGAATGACCTGGGCCAATACGTTCCGGTATTTGCGATGAGCACTATTACGCTTTCGGAGAAATTCCAGCCACTCGTGGGCGTGGAGATGCGCACGCAGAGCCGCGTGACCGCCCGCGTGGAGTACAACCGCGACCGTACGATCGCATTGAACCTTTCGAACTCGCAGGTGGCCGAACTCTTCAACCAGGACATTACTGTCAACATTGGCTTTACAAAAAACAATGTACCGCTGCCGTTCAAGATCAATGGCGTGAAGAAGAAGCTGAAAAACGATATGACCTTGCAGCTCGCGATGACGTTCCGCGACACCCGCTCGATCCAGCGGAAGTTCGACGGTGAAAACATCCCGATCGCCGGAAATATTAACTTCCAGCTGCGTCCGACGGTCAATTACATGGTCAACAACCGTTTGAGCGTACAATTCTATTTCGATCGCACGTTCAACGACCCGCTGGTTTCCAATTCATTCTATCGCGCCAGCACGGCCGGTGGAGTGCAGCTGAAGTTCAATTTGGCTGAATAACATTTTGATTTGGAAAATACAGCTTACATCGTGTAATTTGCGCTCCAAAGATGTTCACTACTTACCTGATTTTATCATGAATTTTCCATCAGAACTGAAATACACAGAAGATCACGAATGGATTCGTATTGAAGGAGATACGGCAATTATCGGAATCACCGACCATGCTCAGAATGAATTAGGTGACATTGTGTATGTGGACATTAACACGGTAGGCGAAGCACTCGGCAAAGGTGAGGTTTTCGGTTCGGTAGAAGCTGTTAAAACAGTATCCGACCTTTTTATCCCGGTTGCAGGCACAGTGCTTGAAGTAAATGAAGAACTCGACGCCGAGCCCGAACTCGTAAACACCGATCCTTATGGTCGCGGATGGATGGTAAAAATCAGTCTGGCCAACCCCGGCGAGGAAGACGGATTGCTTTCCGCAGAACAGTACCAGGAATTTGTAGGTGCCTGATATTAAGTTGAAGCTCCATTAGGAGCTTTTTTTTTGAAACCGGTGCCATGCTGCATTTCCGGTGTATAGTTTGAAATAAATATGAAATTGTTAGTTAGCTCGGTTCGGGTAATTGATAAGAAATCACTCTTCAATGGTCAGGTAAAAGACATTCTGATCGAGGGGGGGAAGATTAAACAAATTGGGGACAACCTCGACGCAGGCAATGCGCAGGTAGTCGACGGCAATGGCCTTTGCGTGTCGGCGGGCTGGGTGGATATGCGCGTACAAGGGCGCGATCCCGGCTTCGAGCACAAGGAGGATTTGCATTCGGTGCGCCAGGCTGCGGCACATGGCGGGTTTACGGAGGTGGTACTGCTGCCGAATACCCAGCCGGTGGTCGATACCAAGGATACCCTCAATTACATTCGCCACAGCGGCTTCGGCGGGCTCGTTACATTGCACCCTGCGGCAGCGGTAACGAAAAAAGCCGACGGTGTGGATTTTACCGAAATGATGGACCTGCACCAGGCAGGTGCCATTGCATTTACAGATGGTGAAAACCCGGTTCAGAATGCGGACCTGCTTTTGAAAACCATCCTGTACCTGCGCCCGCTGAATGCATTGCTCATCAACCGTCCCGAGGACCGCGAGCTTACGCTTTACGGGCAAATGCACGAGGGCGTAACGAGTACGCTCGTGGGTATGAAAGGAATGCCTTCGCTGGCAGAGGAAATGATGCTCATCCGCGA
>CAMLNK010000752.1 GCA_946481035.1 uncultured Dyadobacter sp.
GGGAATCCCCGGCGACGCAGGTGAGGATATTTTCAAGGTATTCCACCAATATGCCGACCGCCGTTTTGCAGGCAAAGGTGGCTTTGGAATTGGATTATATTTGGCTAAAACCTTCGTGGAGAACCATTTCGGGCAGTTGCGGTATGAATCGGAGCTCGACCGTGGTACTACCTTCCACGTATCGCTTTGGAAAGAGCATCCCGAGCTTGCTGCCCATGCGCGTGGAGGTGAAATGCGCGATTCGGTGTTGCTGGAAGAGCTTTCGGAAGGTGTAATGCCCGTAAAAGCGCCCGCTTTGCCCGACTGGCAGAGCGAGCTGCTCGACATGAAGGAGCCGTCGATAGAAAGCCATACCATGCTGGTCGTAGACGACGACCCCGAAATCAGACAGTACCTGGGCTCGGTTTTCTTGGGAAAATACAAAATGTTTGAAGCCGGAAGCGGGGAGGAGGGGCTGGAACTCGTGCGCAGGCATTTGCCCGACATCGTGATCAGCGATGTGATGATGGGCGGCACTTCGGGCATTGAATTATGCCGCCAAATGAAGCTCGATATGGCCCTGAGCCACATTCCGGTGATTTTGCTCACGGCCAGCACGTCGCAGGATGTGCGCCTGAAAGGCATCGAGGGCGGTGCCGACGATTACATCAGCAAGCCGTTCGATAAGGACATTCTCGTGGCCCGGGTAGCGTCGATCCTGCGTAACCGCAACGACCTGCAAAGGTATTTTTATAACGAAATCACTCTCCAAACGAGCGATTTCAAGATTTCGGCCGAGTACAAAGAGTTTCTTACCGAATGTATCCGCGTCGTGGAAAACCACATTACCGATCCCGGTTTCAATGTAAAAGTGCTGGCTTCGGAGATCGGAATGAGCCATTCTACGCTTTATAACCGCATTAAATCCATTTCGGGGCAGTCGGCGACGAGTTTTGTGCGGTTCATCCGCCTGCGCAAGGCAGCCCAGTTGCTCATTACCACCGATATTACGATCAGCGAGACTGCATTTTGCGTCGGCATTAATGACATTCGTTATTTCCGCGAGCATTTCCAGAAACTGTTCGGCATGAAGCCTTCGGATTATGTGAAGAAATTCAGAAAGCCGTTCCACGAACAGATCACGATCGACAAGGACCTTTTCCGCAAAAAGTCCGTGTAGTCGCCCGCTTTTTTGGAGTATCCCGAGCTTTTCATGCCTGATTCCAACAGAATCGGGCATTTTTTGTGAATTCACCCCCTCTTTAATGCGAAAATGTCCCCCTATGGCCGGGTTGAAATAGTCCTACTTTTGATTGATCAATTTATAAAAGCGGCGCAAGGCATCCCGGTTTATGATTAAATCAAGATTACTGGAAACCCGGATCAGTCACCCTTGCCAGCCGCTGTTGTGAGCTGATCCGGCAACCAATTATTCAACTTTTACAGCTGTATGAAAAAAACTTTTTACAGAGGTGATGGGCCAACCCTGCGGATGGCCCCACGTGTAGACACCCGCGCAGCCTTTCAGGTTACGTGTTTTTTGCTGCTCTTCGCCCTGACCTCCCTTTCAGCGTTCGCACAAAACACATTTAACGTGAAAGGTACGATCACGTCCGAAACAGGCGAAGGACTCCCTGGCGCGAGCGTGATCCTGAAAGGTACTTCCACCGGTACGACCACCGACGTGGACGGTAAGTATTCCCTCAATGTGCCTGATGGCAACGGGACCCTGGTATTCACTTATATCGGTTATCTGAACCAGGAAATCGTGATCGGTAACCGCTCCCAGCTGGATGTGAAGCTCGCTCCGAACGACAAAACTTTGGAGGAGATCGTGGTGGTAGGGTATGGTACCCAGAAAAAGGCTACGCTGACGGGCTCGGTTTCGGAAGTGAAGGGTGCGGATATCGTAAAGAGCCCGCAGCCTAACCTGTCCAACTCGCTGGCAGGCCGCTTTTCGGGCTTTGTAGCCAACAACCGAGGCGGTGAGCCGGGTTACGATGGTTCGAGCTACACGGTGCGCGGTTTCGCAACGACCGGAAACAACGATGTTTTGATCGTCGTGGACGGTATTCCAGGCCAGGTAGGGGGCCTCGACCGCCTCGACCCGAACGATATCGAGAGCATTTCCATCCTGAAAGACGCTTCGGCGGCAGTTTACGGAAGCCGTGCTGCAAACGGGGTTATCCTGGTGACTACCAAACGCGGTACCACGGGTAAGCCTGTTATTTCTTACAGTTTCAACCAGGGCTTTTCGTCGCCTACACGCCTGCCTAAGCTGGCGGATGCGCCTACGTATGCGACGATCATGAACGAGATCGATTATTATAACAACCCCGCGGGCGGGATGAACCAGCATTATACTGCGGACGAAATCGAGAAGTTCCGCAACGGTTCCGACCCATTGAACTACCCCAATACCGACTGGCAAAAGGAAACCCTGAAAAACTTCGCATTGCAGAACCAGCACAGCCTGGCCATCAACGGCGGTACCGACAATGTGAAATATTACGTGTCGCTGGGGACGATTTACCAGGATGGGTTGTACAAAAACGGCGCTACGAAATACAAGCAATACAATTTCCGCTCGAATATCGATGCCAATGTGACCAAGGATTTCAGGGTTAGCCTCGGACTTTCGGGCCGCCAGGAGAACCGCGCTTTCCCGATTTCATCGGCAGGAAATACGTTCCGCTCGATTTACCGCGCTTATCCAACGGTGATCGCGCAGTATCCTAACGGCTATTATTCGACAGGTGTCGAGAATCAGAACCCGGTTGTGCTCGGTACCAATATGGGTGGTACCGTGAGTAACCCTACTTCGATTTTCAACGGGATCTTGCGTGCGAGCTACAACCTGCCGTTCGTGGACGGGCTTTCAGTGGATGGTTTCTATTCGGTGGATAAATCGTTCAACTTTTCGAAGTCGTTCAGCACTCCTTACACGCTTTATAACTACAACAAGGCAACCGGAGCTTACTCGGGTGTCGTTACCGGCGGATCGGCCGGCGCGGCGTCTATCGACCAGTCGCAGCTCAACATTACCAACATTACGCAGAACTTGCGTTTGAATTACCTCAAAACGATCGGCAAACACAATATCAATGCATTTGTGGCTTACGAACAGAACAAGCGTAATGAAGCGAAATTTGGTGCGACGCGGATCAATTTCCCGACCACATCCACTCCTGAACTTTCACAGGGCGGTGCGGCGGCAACCGACAAAAACAACTCGGGCAGCAGCTTCAACTTCACCCGCCGTAGCTACATCGGCCGTTTGGCATACAACTACAATGAGAAATACCTTGCCGAAGTGCAGGCACGTGTGGACGGTTCGTCGGTTTTCCCGAAAGGCAAGCAGTATGGCTTCTTCCCGTCGGTTTCGGCAGGTTACCGTATTTCGGAAGAGGATTGGTTCAAAAGCACTGTCGGCTTTATCGATGACCTGAAATTCCGCGCTTCTTACGGAACATTGGGTAATGATAATGTGGGCCAATTCCAGTTCTACA
>CAMLNK010000753.1 GCA_946481035.1 uncultured Dyadobacter sp.
GCAGCAGCGTCCGACAAAGCGGCTTTCAAGGAAACTTTTCTGAAATGGTACAAAAGCTACAAATCCCCGGCATGGGACAAGCTCAACTATTACATCGCAGGCGAGAGCAACGTCCTGATCGATAACATCGGTTCGGAGTTCGTATTATGCCAATTGGAAGAAAACAACAGCATTACCGATGGTAAAATACTGCTCACGGAGTTTTCGAATTATGATAAAGTGAGGCCTGTGCTCCAAAAGCTCGCGCAGCTGGCCAACCAGGAGAGCAACGTTTCGGCAGACCAGTACCAGGGCTACGACATTTACTCGGTACCTATTCCCGAACTGCCATCGGGCTTGTACGGGCCGATGTTTACCGGCTTTCCACGCAGCTACATTACTTATATTGCGCCTTACCTGGTGATCAGCAACAACTCGCAGGTTTTGCAGAACTACATTGTCGATTACGAAAACCAGATCACCTGGAAACAGTCGCCCGAATATGACAGCGTGCTTACCAATGTGAACGACGAGGCACAGCTTTCGATGATCGTGAACCTGCGGAAAGCGCAGTCGGGTGAGGAGACACAGGTAAGCAAAAAGTACAGTGACCTCACTGCCAAAATGGAGTCTATCACGCTGCAATGCCGCTTCGAAGGCAGCGAGGCATACCCAGAGCTTACATTCCATCCCAAAAAGCGGCAAACCGCCAGCAAGGTACTCAACCGTACTTTCCTGAATATCGACATCGAATGGCCGGATATTTACGACTCCGACCTGGCCGCCCTGCAAAACCCGATCGACGGAAGCTCGGAAATATTGCTGACCGACAAGGAACATAACCTACTCAGAACCAATAACCTGCGCGAAGGTAAAATCGAAACCATTGCCAAACTGAATGGCCCGATCAGCACCGCTTCCTACAAAGTCGATTTCCTGAACATCGGGCGCCAGCAACGCATTTTCGCTACCGATCGCACGGTTTACGCATTGGATGAAGACGATTCCACCAATGTGTCGAAATTCCAGGCGCATTTGCCCGGCTCCGACCCTATTTCGGCGTTGTACCTTATTGATGGCGGCGAAGACGGCAGTAACCGGTTTATCGTCAAAAGCGCGGCGGAAGAACTGTTCGTATGGGAAGGCGTAACACGGCCGCTCAAAAGACTGAACCATTCCGTTCATTTCGAAAAGATCGTAGGCCCGGTGGTGGCGCTGAACCAGATCGGTAACAGGGGCTTCATTGTGACGCAGCAGAACGGAAAGATCTATTTGCTCAAAGAAAACGGCACGGTAAGAGCCGGTTTCCCGGTCGATATTCTCACGCGGGCAGAGAGCCCGTTTACCTGGGCGCAAAATGCGCAGACCGGCCAGCCCGAGCTCGCGGGTGTGAGCGTTTCGGGCGAGCTGATCCGCATTAACCTGGACGGCAAAATCACATCGCGCCGGCAACTCCTGCGCCCCGAACCGGGCTCCCGGTTCCGGATCCTTTTCGATCGCAATTCCCTCGATTGGATATTAGTCCGGTCGGTTAACTCAAAAACGGCTATTATTACCAAAGACGGACGTGAGTTGTTCGAAATCAAGGATATTTTACCAAATTCGGTGATCCAGTACCATTTCTTTGGGGTGGATAACCGGTTTATTACGATCAAATCGGGCAGCTATACCACTGTTTTTGACATGAATGGCAAGCGCCTCGGCGACAAGGCTATCCCGTCGGAGATGCCGGTGCAGCTTACCTACCAGCCTGGTTATTACAAATTATTGATATTCAGCCGGTCGGAAAAGAAAATACAGGTCTGGTCGATCAAGTTGAGATAATGCTATGAAAATTTTAAGATACGTCGCCCTGGCTATTGGCTGCCTCATCTGGATCGTGGGGCTCAGCCCCTCTATTCTACCCTGGCTTTGGAAAGTACAGGCCGTGGAAGACGGTTACCAATATGGCGATTTATACAAGCTTTCCACCCTCTCCGAGTTTCGCGACCCGCGCAAGCAATGCACCGGGTATACCCCTCCCGCCAGACCGCAATCGGCCAAAAAAGTGCATTTGTACATTATAGGCGATAGTTTTACGGAGCCAGGAAGGCTCGAAAAAAAGGATTTTCCGGTGGATGAATATACTTATGTGAAATGGTCCGACTTCCTCCATATCAAGCTCGACACGACCATGCACAACATCCTGCTCATGGAAAGTGTAGAGCGGCATTTCCGCCAGAAATTCGCGGCATCGCCCATGACCGTACTCGTTCCCGACACGGCGACATTTATCCGGAACGGAGCTTCCAGTAAGCTTATGCATCAGCTCGACGAGGCGTTCAAAGGCTCACATACCGCCGATCGGCTCGACGGTTTCCTGTTCCAGAATGACTTTGCATTGCGCATTAAGGAATGGAAATCCGATTTCAACCACCGCTTTTTCGACCGGGTTGGGTCCGGTGTGACGCTTGTGAACAACGACCGCGACATCGTGTATTACATGGATACCGACACGCCGAAAGTTACCTCCGCATTCACGCCCGTGCGAGAGACGGAGCTCGATTCGATGATTACCAACGTTAATGCAAGCCGCGACTTCGCCGATTCCTTGGGTTTCGACAATGTGATTCTCACCATTATTCCTAATAAAACTTCGGTACTGAGCCCCGATTATGGCCAGTATAACAACCTTATCGAACGGGTTTACAACCATCCCAAACTTGGCGTACTGTACATAGACGTCCTGGGCGATTTCCGCCGCATGGGCCGCTCATCCTACCTGAAAGGCGATTCGCACTGGACCTGCGAGGGGCAGACGGTCTGGCTAAACAAAATCAATGCGCTGATTAACCAGTACATTGCCGGGCCGGATTCCTAGACGACGACTTCTTATGCACCGGCCTCTGCTTCGTCCGGAAAGCGGCTGGTGAGTTTCCCGACTGTGAGCCCTTGCACAATGATCGAGAACAGCACCACAAAATAGGTGATCGCGAGCAGCAGGTCTTTGTTGAGATGCTGGTCAATGGACAATGCGAGTGCAATGGACACACCACCGCGCAATCCTCCCCAGACCAATATAGTGATCGATTTCTTCCCGAACCGCGTCTTGAACGGGATCAGTTTCACCGGAATATAGATCGAAATGAACCGTGCCGAAAGCACCACGACGATTGCCACCAGCCCTGCCCAGCCATATTGCTTCATGTCCGGGATCAGCAGCAATTCGAAACCGATGATCAGGAACAGGATCGCATTCAGGATTTCATCGATGAGCTCCCAGAACTTATCAATATAGTCGCGCTCGGTATCCGAAACCGCACCCGGATTTTTACCATAATTCCCTACTACCAGGCCGGCCGCCACCATCGCGAGCGGGCCCGACATATGCAATGCCTGCGCTGCCAGGTGCCCGCCCATCACGATCGCGAGCGTAATGAGCACGTGTACATTGTAGCCGTCTACCCGGTACATCATTTTGGAACCCAGAAAACCGAGCAGCAAGCCGAGCAAAATACCGCCGAT
>CAMLNK010000754.1 GCA_946481035.1 uncultured Dyadobacter sp.
TTTTTGGGCAAGACGAAAAAGGGTACAAAAAGGTACAACAAAACTTGTACTTTTCTGTACCCTTTCCCAGCGACTTACTTTGTAGCGTAACAAAAATCAACCGGCAACCAAAGGCCGGTCACTTTAAACGCAAACGTAAGACGCATATGTTTACCTCAAACCCCTGGGCTGTTTATGCGGGAATTCTCGCCGGTGCCCTGCTGATTTACTACACCTTCTTCGGGTGGAAATATTTTCGAACCGAAATCAATAGCCTGCTTGGGGGCAGGCCCAGGAAACGGCAGTTCGACGCTGGCACTTTAAGCAAAGCAATTGCAAAACCGTCCGACCCAAACCAGCAGGATGAAGAAATCACCGAAGAAGAACAGTAGCCACAATGGCAAAACAAGGAAATGTCCACCAGGGTAGAGAACCTTTATGAACACCTGACAACAGAAATCGAAGAAGCCCATCAGAAAGGCTATGACAGGCAGGATCTGATCCAAATGCTTCAAATAATCCTGAAAGATTACCAGGTGCTTAAAAGATCGCCCTTTCAGTTTGCGGTAAATAATCGTATTGACGCCGAGTGCGCAAAATATGGCTCCATACATCTCAGCGAGGGTGATAAAGGTGAGGTTTGGGGGATGTTGTGATGGAGCCCGCCCAACGATCTGACCCCTTCCGCAAGCCGGAAGGGTGTCAGACGGAGGGGAATCGTAAGTATGTTCAACTTAAACGGATAGAGGAGTATGAAAACGAGCAGAAAGAATCCACGGGTGACACACGCCCTTTCACTTACATTGGCTCTGGGCCTTATCAGCACGATCACATGGGCCCAGGACGGAGCAGCAGGTATCCAGGAAGCCGATTCACAAGTGAGATCCTACTTTGAGCCCGGCACAAACTTGATGTATGCCATCGGGGCAGTACTGGGTCTGGTTGGCGCAGTAAAGGTTTTTCAAAAATGGAATGCGGGTGATCAGGATACTGGCAAAGTTGCTGCCGCATGGTTTGGTAGCTGCATTTTCCTGGTGGTGGTGGCGACTGTATTGCAATCTTTCTTTGGACTCTAGGCCGGCAAAAGGTAGGCTTAAAGGCTGCACGTATAAACATTACCGGCAACCTTTAACCGCCTACCTTTTGATCAAACACGGCCGATGAATCAAACAATTGATAGTATGGGAATTATATCGGCGAGTGGCTCAAAGACTTTTTATGGTTCTTCACTCGCCTTAATTACCCCAGATATGGCTTCAAAAATTAAAAAGTGATCAACACAGAACGAATGGCAGATGGCACGAATCACATATGTGGTAAACAAGGGAATCAATCGCAGCATCGTTTTTCGCGGGCTTAAAGGGCAGTACATCTGGTATGCGGGCGGTGCGATGTTCATGGTGATGATCCTTTATGCTGTAATGTATGTCTGTGGGATAAATACTTACCTGTGCCTTTTAATTGCCGTATGCCTGGCCGCTGCATCGATCATGGCAGTCTACCAGCTTAGCAACAGCTTTGGCGAGCACGGTCTGAGCAAAGCACTGGCGGCCCGAAAAGTCCCAAGCCTTGTCAAGGCCACTTCCCGAAAGCGGTTCATAACCAGGATTAAATCAAATTAAAGCAAATGGAAAAGCTACTCGATGATCTGCTACCGATACTGGATGTGGAGCATGACATGATTCTCTCGCGCCAGGGCGATGTAACGATCGTTTTCCGGGCCGAGATGCCTGAGATCTTCACGCTCTCTGAGCAGCAGTACGAGGCCTTTCATCAAACATGGGTTAAGGCCATCAAGATGCTCCCCTGCCACGCTCTGCTGCATAAACAAGACTGGTTTGTTACAAAAGAGTTTTCTGCCAACCGCTCAGAGCCCGTCAGCTTTCTAAGCCAGTCCAGCGACAAGTTCTTTAAGGGAAGACCCTACCTATCACATGAATGCTATGTGATGCTGACCAAATCGCCCCGAGAAAGAAAACAGTCCAGCTCGCTGAGCAGTAATCTGATTCGCGGCTCGATTGCACCTCGGCAGACGCTGGACAAAGCCGCGCTCGATGATTTTTTGGATAGTACCGGCCAATTCAAACGTATCCTCGAGGACAGCGGTATGAGCCGGCTCACCCAACTACAAAACGATCAGCTACTAAGTCAGGCGCGCCGGGCCGGCCTGATCGAAAAGTACGCCTTCCTTCTGACCGGCACTGATCACAGGCAGCTGCGTGACATCAGCTTTGAGAAGGGCATTCAGATCGGCGACAGACTATGCAGCCTATACTCGCTGGCTGACGCGGCTGATCTTCCAGGGTTTTGTAGCGCTGCGACAACCTATGAACGCTATTCGACCGACCGCACCAAATTCAGTGTTGGTTTTGCTAGCCTTCTGGGGCAATTGCTGGCCTGCAATCACATCTACAACCAGTACGTCTTTACTGGCGAAAGTGAGAAGACGCTCAAACGCCTTGAAAGCAAAAGGCTCAGGCTGCAATCCCTTTCGATTTATGCCCGCGAGAATGGTCTGGCCCTTGAGGCTACCAACGAATTTTTAAACGAAGCCATCCGCGAGCAGCGGCTGCCGGTCAAAGCACATTTCAATGTGCTGGCTTGGACAGAAGACCAAGGCTCGGTCAAAGAACTAAAAAGCATGGTCTCATCGGCACTTGCCCAGCTGGACAGCTCAGCGAAACAGGAGACCTCCGGCGCCCCCCAGATTTTCTGGGCGGGCATACCGGGAAACGCAGCCGATTTTCCCATGAACGATACTTTCGACACATTCGCAGAACAGGCCGCGTGCTTTTTCAACCTGGAAGGCCCCTACCGGTCCTCAAAGGGCAGCTTCGGCATCCGGCTTGGCGACCGGCTTACCGGCAAACCAGTACTGGTCGATATTTCCGATGAACCCATCAAAAAGGGGATCTGTACCAATCGCAATAAGTTTATCCTCGGCCCTTCCGGAAGCGGTAAAAGCTTTTTTACCAATCACATGGTCAGAAGCTACTACGAGTCCGGCGCGCATATTGTGCTGGTCGATGTAGGTCACAGCTACAAAGGGCTCTGCGATATGGTATCGGGATACTATTTCACTTATGATGAGAAAAACCCGATCCGGTTTAACCCTTTTTACATAGCGAAAGGCGATGAGCTTGACACTGAAAAGAAGGAAAGCATCAAAACGCTGCTACTGGCGCTTTGGAAAAAGGACGACGAAACTTTCAGGCGATCGGAGTATGTCGCCCTTTCGGTAGCGCTCACCCAGTACTACGGGCACATCCAGGCTAGCGGCATTTTCCCATGCTTTGATAGTTTCTACGAGTTCTTGCAGACCCGGTTCGTGCAGGAACTAAAACAAGACCAAGTCAAAGAGAAGGATTTTGATATAGGTAATTTCCTTTACGTTCTCAGGCCCTATTACCGTGGTGGCGAGTTTGATTACCTTCTGAACGCGAAAGAAAACATCGATCTTTTATCAGAGCGCTTTATCGTCTTTGAGCTGGATAACATCAAGG
>CAMLNK010000755.1 GCA_946481035.1 uncultured Dyadobacter sp.
GGAATACCGGCTGGGTTTGTTTACGGGCAGGAATCTGGACGGTCAGGCGCCGTTACGTATAGTAGGGCGCGTTGCGTACAACTTCCTTGATCCCGAAAAGGATTATTACTATGCCGGTACCAAACTCGGTGCGGGCAACACCATCGCCTGGGGCGCGGGTTTCGATACGCAGGGCTCTTACTATAATGTGGGTACAGACCTTTTCATTGACAAAAAGGCCGGCGAAGCGGGTTCGGTTACCCTGAATGCCGCATTTCAATACATGACGGGTGGTACCAATGTGAATTCGAAATATACTTTTGCGCGGCAGATTCCCAAGCAAACCGTGCAGTTCCTTGAACTGGGCTATTATTTCAAGAAATCGCGTATCCAGCCTTGGGTGCGTTACGAGAACCAGAACATCTCGGCAACCAAAGAACAAGTGGGCTCGGAGCTGATCGACAATTTCGACAAAGCCAAATCCAGCAGCGTTTACGGCGGCGGGTTGAATTATTTCTTTAATGGAAGCGCCACCAATCTTCGTCTTTCCTACGTGGCGCGCAAGCATAATGTGCCCGAAGCGGGCGGCGCGTACGGCTCGAAGACCTACGGCCAGGTTTGGTTGCAAGTACAGTTTTTCCTATTTTGATCCGTTTCGGCGTGTTCACAAGGGTTTCTATTGATCTTAATTTTCACTCATATCACTATTAAAATTGACCGATGAAAACATTCAAAATGTCTTGCCAGGTAGTATGGATGGTTGTGCTGGTGCTCGCGCTGGCGGCTTGCGGCGGCTCGGGTTCGGGGGATAATCAGGAAAGCAAAAAGGAGACTGTGAAGGTGGGTATCCTGCATTCGCTGAGCGGAACGATGGCGATTTCGGAAGTTTCACTGAAAGACGTCGTGCAAATGGCTATCGACGAAATCAATGCAAAAGGCGGCGTGCTCGGCAAGCAGATCGAGCCGGTAATCGTGGACCCGGCGTCGGACTGGGACCTTTTTGCTGAAAAATCGAAAGAATTGTTGCTGGATAAAAAGGTGTCCGCGGTTTTTGGCTGCTGGACGTCCGTTTCGCGCAAATCGGTGCTGCCGGTTTTCGAGGAAAACAATGGCCTGCTTTTCTATCCTGTGCAGTACGAGGGCGAAGAATGCTCTACCAGTGTGATTTACACGGGCGCCACTCCGAACCAGCAGCTGATCCCGGCCGCCGAATACATGATGAGCGAAGCGGGGGGCGGTTACAAGAAGTTTTATTTGCTGGGTACCGACTATGTTTTCCCCAGAACGGCCAACAAAATCCTGAAAGCGTTTTTGCTCTCGAAAGGCGTTCCCAAGGAGAATATTGTGGAAGAATACACCCCATTTCACCACCAGGATTACCAGACGATCGTTTCCAAAGTGAAACAGTTCGCGGCGGGCGGCAAGGCGTGCGTACTTTCGACGATCAACGGCGACTCGAATGTGCCTTTCTATAAAGAATTTGCCAATCAGGGACTTTCGGCAGCGACCTGCCCGATCATGGCATTCTCGGTAGCGGAAGACGAGCTGCGTGCAACAGATACCGAATTTCTGGTAGGGCACCTGGCGGCATGGAATTATTTTCAATCCAAGGAATCGCCTGAAAACAAGAAGTTTGTGGAAGATTTCCGCGCATTCTGCAAGAAAAATAACCTCCCCGGCGGCGATAAAAGGGTGACCGACGACCCGATCTGCTGGGCTTATACAGGCGTGTATCTGTGGGCGAAAGCTGCCGAAAAAGCAGGTTCGTTTGAAGTATCCAAAGTGCGTCCTGCATTGTACGGACTGGAATTTGCTTCGCCGGATGGGCTGGTTAAAATGGATATGAAAAACCACCACCTGGCCAAGCCGGTGATGATCGGCGAGATCAAGCCCGACGGCCAATTCGACATTATCTGGCAATCTACCGGCCTGGTAAATCCCGAGCCCTGGTCCAAGCTGACTTCCCCCGACAAAGACTGCGACCACGTAGGCCACGGCGGAACGTATACAGTAGCAAGTAAGTAGGCATCTGTCCAACGCGGCCAATGCGGCCGCATTTAATATCCATGGTTATGAACTGCATTCAAAAAATGTGGCTGGTGATCCTTTTGACCATCGGGACCGGCGGAGCGTTCGCACAGCAGGCAGACAGCATTTCCATTCAGGTTGCAGCTGTGCTGAGCCCGCCGAACGACACGGCCCGCAGCCAGGCGCTACGTTACCTGGCGGCGCAGAAAGACCCTTCAACTTTCCCGCTGCTCGCGGCGATTAACGACAAGAAGCTTTATATGCTGGACGGCCATCCCGTAACTACTGGCGATGCGGAAAATTCCGGTGGAAAAGAGGTTTTTACGGTCTTTTACCTGTATCCGCAAAACAAGGAGGCGTCGGTTAAGCTACCGGCCGATCGACTGCAAAAAATAGAGATCAGCAGATCCGAAAGACTTATACTCAACGTTGTTTTGCCCTATCTGAATTTGACCAGCCATGATCCCCAAAAGCGGATCATGGCCTATGGTCAGCTCATGAGCGCGCCGGACACGGGGAAAATCGCGATTCTTGAAAAAGCATTGCGGCAGGAGGCCGACGCCGGTGCGCTTACGGCCGGAAAAGAGGTGCTTTTCCAGATGAAACTGGATGAGACTGCTTCCGAACCCGAGGCTAAGGCGTATATCGACAGCCTGGATCGTAACTGGGGCGAAAATGTAGGGCTGATCCTGAAAAACTATGCGGAAAAAGGAAATGTAGTGTCGGCGCGTGCTTATGCTGCGGAGAAGGTAACGGCGCTTGAAAGCCTTCAAGGACGGATCGAGAAGGCCCAAAACCTGTTCAGCGGCATTAGCCTCGGCAGTATCCTGATCCTGATCGCGCTTGGGCTGGCGATTGTGTATGGGCTGGCCGGAATCATCAATATGGCGCACGGTGAATTCCTGATGATCGGGGCCTACACTACGTTTTGTATGCAATCACTTTTCATCGATACGCTCGGTGTGAAATCCGACTTGTATTTCTGGGTCTCGATCCCGGCGTCGTTTATCGTGGCGGGCGTATTCGGGCTGGTGCTCGAAAGGCTGGTGATCAGGCATTTGTATGCCCGGCCGTTGGAAAGCCTGCTGGCTACTTGGGGCGTCAGCCTGATCATGGTGCAGGCGGCCAGAAGCATTTTCGGGGACCTCACGGCGGTAAAAGCCCCCGCATTCCTGGCGGGTGGCTGGCAGCTGATGCCGCATTTGGTTTTGCCGTATAACAGGTTGTTTATTATTGGGTTGACGGCAGTTGTCGTGTCGCTTACCTACCTGATGCTCTACCGCAGCCGCCTGGGTATTCGCATCCGGGCGGTCACGCAGAACCGCACCATGAGCGCGTGCCTGGGTGTGGAGACGCGCCGTGTGGACGCGATCACGTTCTTTTTGGGTTCGGGGCTGGCGGGGCTTGCGGGTTGCGTGATGACGCTGATCGGCAACGTCGTGCCGGATATGGGCC
>CAMLNK010000756.1 GCA_946481035.1 uncultured Dyadobacter sp.
CATGGCCCGAGCCACGCAAGCCCACACGCCGCGGTGGATTGGATTAGCAGCATTTAACCCAATTTTTGAAAGCAAAGGCATATATTGTCTTTGCTTTTTTATTTAACCGAAATCCAGGAATGCAAATAGAAATCATACAAGAGCCTGATGAGGAAGTTCTGATGGTGAGGCCGTTTGAGCAAGGCGCCGAACCTGCTAACCAGGAAATGTTTAAGGCAGAAAAAGGAGAAGTGTGGTGGTATTCTTCGAAGGAACTCTGGTTGGGATTGGGAAAAGCCCCTAAACTCCCGGCAGTTAGCAGAATTTTCCGTTCTCTTTTTTTCAAAAGGAAAGATCGCTGGCCCACGCACATTACACTAGATGCACGCGGACGCGAGGCCGAATGGGTGGGTAATGCAGTGAATGGGATTGTTTTGGGAGGCTATAATCTGCAGTTGTACAAAACTGAGCCGAAAACAGTAAGTGCTTTTTTTAAGTCGGGCACCTTATCAATCCTGGCCGATGCAGGTTCGGAGGTCAAAGTTGCAGCGGAGAATGCGCTGAAAACTGCTTTGGTACAAAAACGCATTATGGACCTGATGAATGCGCCTTCGAATTATAAGAAGCCTGCAACGCTGGCTAAATGGGCGCAGGAGTCGGGCGCGGAGAATGGCTATTCGGTCCAGGTATTGGAGAAAAGGCAGTTGGAAGAACAAGGCATGCATGCATTGCTGGCTGTGAATAAGGGTAGCGACGAGCCGCCGGTGATGATCGTTTCGGAGTACAAGCCGGAGCATTATTCCAAAACAGTCGCGCTCGTCGGGAAGGGCGTTACCTTCGATACGGGCGGCATTTCGATCAAACCGTCGGCCAATATGCATCTGATGAAAAGCGATATGGGGGGCGCGGCGGCGGTTTTGGGTACTGTGGAACTGGCTGCGCAGCTGAAATTGCCCGTCCGCATTATAGGGGTGATACCTTCCACGGAAAATTCTGTCGACGGTTCGGCTATGAAGCCCGGCGATGTGATTGGTTCGTATGCCGGCAAAACGATTGAAGTGATCGATACCGACGCGGAAGGCAGGCTGATTCTCGCCGACGGCCTGCATTATGCGGTCAAACAGTACGAGCCGGATGCCCTCATTGACCTTGCAACACTCACAGGCAGTATTATTCAAACACTCGGTTACGAAGCGGCAGGGCTTTTTACACCCAATGACGATCTCGCGGCGGAGCTCATTCAGGCTGCCGACGAAACCGGGGAGCGTTTGTGGCGCCTGCCGGTTTGGGATGAATACAAAGAAGAAATCAGTTCGGATATCGCCGATGTGAAGAACTACCACGGCAAACCTTTGGCCGGGGCAATCGTTGCGGCGAAATTTCTGGAAGTGTTCACCGCCGTACACCCGGCCTGGGCGCACCTCGACATTGCCGGAATGGCATTTGGCGATACCGAGTTTGCCCCCGGTCGGGCAGGAACGGCCTATGGCATCAGACTGCTGATCGCCTACCTGTCGAAACTGGCCGCTTAACACCGATGCCCGGGTTGTAACGGAAATTTAACCCGGGCTTTACTTGCCAAAATGGTTCTTTTTGCTAGATTTGAGAATGTATGCTTTGCGGCATTGCGTGTGTACAAATGCCGCTGCCGTCCACCAAATCACATTTTATGACCCGAACTCTTACTTTTCTCTGCATTTCTACCTATTTCAAAGGCAATGATTTTTTGCAGGCGCTCAAAGACGCCGGCAACAGGGTGTTTTTGATCACCGCGAAAAAGCTGGAACATAAACCTTGGGTCAGGGAAGCCGTGGACGAGTTTTTCTATGTGGAAGAGGGGGAGGACGGTACGTATAATATGAACGAGATCATTACAGGCCTCGCATACGTGATGCGTACCCGCCCGATCGATCGCGTGGTCGCGCTGGATGATTTTGATGTGGAGAAGGCGGCGCATATCCGCGAATATTTCCGGATTCCCGGCATGGGCCAGACGACCGGCCGCTATTTCCGCGACAAGCTCGCGATGCGTACCAAAGCATTGGAATCCGGCATTCTTGTCCCGGGCTTTTCCGCGCTTTTCAACGACGACCAGATCAACCGGTTTATCGAAAAATATCCCGGCCCGTGGATGATCAAACCGCGTTCGGAAGCTTCGGCGTCGGGTATTCAGAAGCTTAGTACAGCCGAAGAACTTTGGAATACCATTCATGAACTAGGTGATAAACGACATGCCTACCTCGTAGAACAATACAAGCCGGGTGACGTCTATCACGTGGATTCGATCTCCTACAACGGTATCGTTATATTTTCCTGGAACAGCAAATACCTTGCGCCCCCGTTCGATGTCGCACATGGAGGCGGTATATTCCGATCCGTCACCGTGCCCCTCGACTCTTCTGAGGAACATGCCCTGCAGACCCTCGCCGTGGATTTGCTCAAAGCATTCGGACTGAAACACAGCGCGTCGCATACCGAGGTGATCCGTTGCTACGAGGATGGTAAATATTATTTCCTTGAAACTTCGTCCCGCGTCGGCGGCGCCCATCTTTCCGAAATGGTGGACGCGGCGTCGGGCATTAATCTCTGGAAAGAGTGGGCCCGGATGGAAACCGCGGAGGCAAAGGGTGACAACTACAAATTGCCGCCTGTGCGGAAAGAATATTCCGGTATCCTCATTTCCCTCGCGCGCCAGGAGTGGCCGGATCTTTCGGTTTTCAATGATCCGGAAGTGGTATGGCGCATGCACGAGCCGCATCACGTCGGGTTGGTGGTCAGATCCAAATCGCGTGACAAGGTGCTCGAACTGATGGACAAATACGCGGCCATCGTTCAAAAAAAATACCACGCCTCCGCGCCGACGGCGAAAAAGCCGACGCACTAGCAGCTATTTCTTAGGGAGTGGTGCGTTCGAAGCCAGGTAATTTTCCAGGCTTCGGAATTGTGCCGTCCAGTATTCCTCGAATGTATTGATCCATTGCTGGACTTCGCTGAAGCCGTTTTGATTCAGCACGCAATACCGTTCGCGGCCCTTTTCCTCGATATTGATAAACCCCGCATTTTGCAGGATTTTGATGTGCTTGGAAACGGCCGGGCGACTGATATCGAAATTCTCCGCGATCGCATTGATCGAGCGCTTTTCCTTGGCGACCATCATCAATATTTCCCTCCGTCCCCGGTCGGCCAGGGCCTGAAAGGCGTCTGCTGTTTCTGTGCTCATGCGAAACGCTCCTCGAAAGCTTTTTTGAATGCTTTGTTAACAATTTTCTTCCAGCCCATCTCCATAATAAAGCTTGTGAGCATATTTTTCGGGCCTGTAAACCCGGTATGTTCCAGGCGCAGTTCCGTACCACCGTCTTTGGGCTCCAAAATCCACGTTACCACCGTATCCAGCGTGGTGACACCCGGTTTTGGGCCGCCTTTGAAACTATAAGAAAGCCTTTTCAGTGGCTCGATTTCCAGGATTTTGTGGTACATAATCC
>CAMLNK010000757.1 GCA_946481035.1 uncultured Dyadobacter sp.
GAGCGAATTTACGGTAGTTGGCCTATTAATGCGCTGAAAAACTGCATTAATGTGCCCGCGGCCTACGCTGGATAAGCCGCCGGAACAGATACCGGTATGAGTTACGTATATTGGCACAATTTTTACACCAACCTGTTTTGGTAAAAACTGTTTTCCCTTTCGAAACGATGAAACACATAAACATTCTGATCCTCACACTATTCAGTTGTGTATTTGGCTTGGCTGCTTTCGCGCAAAATACGGCCAATATCACGCTCAATGCGGCCAAACAGGCGCCGGTAACCGTTACGCTGGTGCTGGAAGATGTACATTTTCACCCCAACCTGGGCACCGGCCTGGCCGACACGAAGCTCGACGCCGTAGCATCGGTAAGTTTTGCCGACAAAACCACCGAAAAAACGGTAATTCAGCTCAACGAGCCCAAAATGATGCGCCTGCAATACAGCGGCGGAGGTGTGAATAAAACCTGGATGCTTTTTCTGCAACCCGGCGACGACCTGACGATTAACGTCGCGGAGAATGCGGATGTAACTTTCACAGGCAAGAATGCCGGTTATCAGACATTTTTGAAGAATTATTTTCTCGAAAACCAATACCAGTACCTGCCCGTTTTCGGCTATAAACCATCGCAGATCGACAACAAAAGTGTGGTGCAGCAAAGCGACAGCCTGAAAAAGGTACGGTTGGAAGCCTTCGAAAAATTCAAAATGGCCAACCCGACGGTGCCGGCATTCGAGGCTTACGTGCTCGCTACTACCGCCACCGAGCCGTCGCTCACCCGGCAGCTCATTCAGGAAAAGATCATGCGCCGTAACCGGGTGGCCAAGCTCGACGCCACGCAACGGAAGGAATTGGAAGATTTTACATTAACCGATTTCAAAATCCAGCCCGACGACGCATTGCTCAGCCAGGCCTACCGCGACGAGCTCCGCAACTGGGCACTCATCCCCTCGACCCGCAAATATCCGCTCGAATCGGCCACGCGCTACGAAATCAGTCCGGATGCATTGAAGGATGTGTACGCATTCAGCAAAGAAAAGCTGGCCAGTTATCCCAAACAGAAAGAATACCTGGCTACCTACTGGCTCAACTATGCAGCCACGGCCATTCCGGGTGTCGAAACAGCTAAAACGCTGCTGGCAGATTACAAAGCTACATTTCCGCAATCGCCTTATACCGAATACATTTCCAAACTGATCCAGACCAAGGAATCGCTGCAACCCGGCGCGGCCATTCCTGATGTCTCTCTGCTCAATACCGACAGCACGGCAGTAACAGTTTCCTCTTTGCAGGGAAAGCCGGTGCTGATGGTATTTTCATTCAGCATCGGCCAGCATGAGCCTGGATTGAAGGTTTTGGAAGATAAATATGCGGATAAAGTGACGTTCGCCTACATTTCGGTCGCTGCGGGCATCCCGCTTTCGACCTGGAAAAAATATGTAAAAACCCGGCCGACGGCGAAGCATTTATGGGCTTCGGATGAGAATATCGAGGTTTTGAAAGCGAAATATGGTATCGATATCCGGTACCCGTTCCTGGTGATCGATGGCGCGGGTAAGATCGTGAACCGCTGGATTCCGCAGGAGTTTCCGAACAATAAAACGCTCGAAGCTGAATTGCAGAAAGTCGCGAAATAACCGGCGCGAAGTTGCGCTGAACAAGCGGGTGCGAAGCAGGAGCTTCGCACTATCCTGTGATTTTGATCGAATGTATCGGCTCCTCGTATTGGTACGAAATCCGCAGCTCGCAATTATCACAAATCTGTTTCACAATCGCCAGCCCGAGACCCAGCGATTCAGCCCCCGCAGATTCCTTCTTGAACCGCTCGAACAGCCGCTCCGGATCGCTTTTCAGCGGGTTGCCTGTATTACTTACCTGCACAAAATCGGTACCGGATTCCAGCCGCAGCTCCCCGCCTGTGTGATTGTGCCTGATGGCGTTGTTAATCAGATTAGTAAGCAGGATATCCGCTAGTGCCGGCGACATTATTTTCCGGAAATTTCCCGTGGATTGCGCCGTAACCCGGATCTCCTTATGCTGCAAAATGTCTTCGAAATCTTTCAGTTTGTTCAATGCGAGCTCGGAAAGGTCTAGCTCTTCCTGCTCCGTAAACTGCTGGTTTTCAATTTTAGCCAGCAATAACAGGCCCTGATTCAGCCGCGACATTCTCCGCGCCGCGTGGTAAATCTCCTCGATCCAGTAAGTATGGTTTTCTCCCAAATCCTTTGATTGGATAAACTGCTCCACCCGCGCATTGATGAGCGCGAGCGGTGTCTGGATTTCGTGCGAGGCATTTTCAGTGAATTCGCGCAGGCTGCGATAGTCGTGCTGCATTTTGGAAGCCATTTTTTCCATCACATCGCCCAATTCGTTAAACTCCGTGATTTCGCTCCGAACGGTTTCCAGGGGCTTGTTTTTGGTCCAGTCGAAATCCTTGATCCTTGCCAACGAATCGTAAAACGGTTTCCAGAGCTTACCCGAAAGTACTCGATGGAAAACGAGCGTGCTCACAAACAGCAGCCCCAGAAACGCGATCATCGCCGCCGAAATGGCTTCAATCAGTTTGTAGGATTCGATCATCGACTTCCTGATCGCGACGCGGTACGGCGAGCCGCCGATTAGTGTGTAGAATGTGAGCTGCCTGAACGGGTCCGCACTTTCTTCATAGCGGTTGCGAATGAGCGTATCGGTAAATACGACCCGGTTATCGAATTTGCCAAACACCGGTACCACCTCGATTTTGTTCTCGACGAAGTAGGAATTGTTGCTCCAAGTGTCGTTACTGCGGATGTATGCTTCAAAATCCTGCTTTTCAACCATCAATCGGCTCTCCACCTCGTCGTAGATCATGAAATTGATGATCCAGTAAAAGGCAATCCCGACCGCCGCGTAAATCAGCAGCGAGGCGAGCAGGTAAATGCGACTGGCTTTTTCGAGCAGTTTCAAGGTGCGGTGAATTTGTAGCCTATGCCGTAAATCGATTGAATGTAATCTTTTCCGCCTTTCTCCACGATTTTCCTGCGGAGATTTTTGATGTGCGAATACACCATATCCAGTGAATCGGCGGAATCCATATTATCGCCCCAAAGGTGTTCGGCGATGGATTCTTTCGTCAACGCGACATCGATATTGGAGAGAAAATAAAGCAGCAGATCGTACTCCTTTTTGGATAAAGTGGTTTCAATATCTTTAATAAAAACCTTCCGCGCAGGCAGGTTGACGCGGATATCCTTCCAGGTCATATCATTGTTTCCTCCAAAATTCCGGCGCCGGATCAGGGACTTCACCCGCGCATTCAACTCCGAGAGGTGAAATGGCTTGGTCATGTAATCATCCGAACCTATTTCCAGTCCTTTCAACTTGTCTTCCAGTGTATTACGGGCCGAAATAATGATAATACCCGTTGCAGCCGCAATCTTTTTCAAGGTTTTGATGATGTCGAAGCCATTACCATCGG
>CAMLNK010000758.1 GCA_946481035.1 uncultured Dyadobacter sp.
TTTCTGGCGTAAAACACACCGGGAAAGCCCATATCACGGCTGAAAAGCTCGCCGCCGCCCCCAAAGTTGCCGCTGGCCAGCGGGGCCGAAAACAATGACCAGTCGCGGGTACTGTGGCAATCCACGCAAACAGCGATGTGATTGGCAAGGTACTTACCGCGTTCGATCCGCTCAGGCGTTCTTTCAATGGAAAGCACAGGCGCTTCGCCGACATTGGGAAGGGCGGTCTTGACATAGGTAGCCGCAGCAGCTGCGGCCAGAATGACCAGAAGAATCAGGACGCCCACGATTTTGAGTAGCTTTTTCATAACAGAGGGGGTGATAGTAGATGGTGAATACGAGGATTGTTGAAAAGGTACAATAATTCCGGTAAAGTGCAAATACTTAGTTATTTAGTGAAATTTGATAGACGGGATGCAACGTTTAAATGCAACGTTGTGTCTAAAACCCAAAATCAATCCTGACTGCTGCCATGAAAAGAATTTTGCTTGCAAGCTGCATCGTATTGCTGATGTTGTCGTGTTATCCGCATGAATCCGAGCCTTTTGTCGGCAATGTGAAGTTTAGTGGCACAGGCTACCGGCCGGTGTACAAAAATCCGGAAGAGATATCGAGGGTGGAAGTGCAAGCCGCCCAGCCGCTTAAAACACCGGGTAAAATTTATACATTCGACCGTTACCTGTTCATCAACGAAGTAGGCAAAGGCATTCACATTATTGACAACACGGACCCCAAAAAGCCGGAGAACCTTTCATTCGTCTCCATCCTGGGTAACTACGACATTGCCGTGAAGGACAACTGGCTTTATGCCGACAACTTCTCGAACCTGCTGGTCATCGACATTGCAGATCCCAAATCCCCGAAAGTCACAAAAAGTATCCCGAACGTCATTCCGGTGCATAACTACCCGCCTTTGACAGGAATTTACTTTGAATGCGCCGACGAAAAGAAAGGCGTGGTAGTGGACTGGGAAAAAGTGGATATGGACAAGCAACCCAAATGTTACCGGTAATCATGAACAGACATTCAATAGCTATGAAAAAGTTGATACCCCTCTTATTTCTCGGGCTTGCCGCAGTTGGCCTGGTGCTTCTGCTGAATGCATGCGACGAAGGAAAAGCCGATTCCGGACCCAGCCCTCAAACAGGCACGGGAGGCTCCATGGCGCGGTTTGCGATTACAGAGAATACGCTCTACATCGTCTCCAAACAATCCCTGGAAGTATACGATATCAACGACGGAGGAAACCCCAAGAAAGCGGTAACAAAGAATCTCGGCGTGGGCATCGAAACGATTTTCCCTTATCAGAAGAACCTTTTCATTGGCGCGATGGACGGTATGTACATTTATAACAATGCTAAGCCCAATGCCCCCGAATTCCTGACCAAATATACCCACGTCCTTTCGTGTGATCCCGTGGTGGTGCAAGGGCGGTATGCGTATGTGACGCTGCGGGCAGGAGTTAATTGCCGTCCGGGCGGTGTGTTCAGCTCGCTGGATGTGGTCGACATCAGCGATCCCGCCAAACCCCAGATGGTGGGCAGCCAGCGCATGGATTCGCCTTACGGGCTTGGCGTTTCGGGCAACAAACTCTTTGTATGCGAAGGCGATAATGGCCTCAGGGTGATGGATGTTACCGATCCTAAGGTGCCCATTCAAAAGCTGTTCTTACAGGAAATTCCTTCCTATGATGTCATCGTGCGGAACAACCACCTGATCGTTACCGGTAAACAGGGCCTTTACCAATACAAATACGATGATTCGGACAGCCTCGAATACCTGAGCAAGATCCCCGTCCTATGAGAAATAGTCTGCTTACTATTGTTGCGTTGCTGTGTACGGTTTATAGCTGCTTTGCGCAGTTCGATGTGGAATCGACCAAACGGCATGTGATCATCAAATATTCGCCGTTGCCGATGTTTGATTTAGATAATACCATCCAGTTCGGCGTCGAGGTGCCGTTGGGCAAGGGCAATTTTTCCTTGCAGCAGGATCTGGGTTATGGCCCTTCGCGCATGAGCGCCTGGCTGGATAGCGACGAGGATGCACCCGAGAAGCAGACGTTTAAAAGCCGCATACATCTGAGGTGGTATTTTATGGAAAAACGCAGAATGCGTGCATACGTCGGACCTGAGGTGCTCTACAAAAAAGTAGTATACAGGGAAACCCAATGGGTGGGCAGGGAATGCGACGGCCTGTATGGTCCATGTAGCTTTTTTCAAAGCCAGGACGTAAGGGTCGATAAAAATGTCGTGGCAGTGCATGCGCGGTTCGGCTGGCAGTTTATCAAGTCCGGCAGGTTCACCTTCGACGTATTTACCGGGGTTGGGTTCCGGCATATTTTCAACACATCCCATACGCCCGGTGTGCCCAGCTCGGAGGTCCATGGTGTCGATGATTTTTGGGAGTATATCAAACCTAACGAAAGCGATCTTCGCCCCAGCGCGGTGGCAGGCTTCCATTTGGGGATTATTTTGGGAAAATACCGAAGGGAATGAGTACATTACCATTCAATCCCTAAACATCGGACAACCATGGACAATGCTATCAGTTGGTTTGAAATACCAACCACCGACCTGGATCGCGCGACTGCATTCTACGAGTCGATTTTTCAGATTACATTCATTCCGCTCGACACCCCGAACCTGAAAATGCGCATGTTCCCCGTCGATAACATGGCTACCGGGGTAGGCGGGGCGCTGGTTTACAGCGGCGGGTTTCACACGCCATCCGCAACGGAAGGGCCTTTAATATACCTGAATGCCAACCCGGATGTTCAGATCGTCCTGGACCGTGTGACAGCAGCAGGCGGCAGGGTGATCGTCCCCAAAACACAGATCAGCCCCGAGTACGGCTACATGGCCGCATTTATCGATTCGGAAGGAAACCGCATCGCGCTGCATTCGTCGCCGGTCGCATAGTTTACCCGTCTTAGATTTTAACCTGTAATGTCAGGTAAAAACCGCGCCCGTCGGAAGGCAGGATACCCGGACCGGGATAGCCTGTTGCCCGGCGGGTGAAATACATTTCGTTGGTCAGGTTGTTGACACTGGCCTCGGCCCGCAGACGCCTCCATTCATAGGAAAGGCTCACATCCATGATCTTGTATGCAGGTATGAGCCCGATAACCGAGGACACACCGCCGTCGACGGCATTGGTGGCTTCGGAAAACTGGTTGGTCAGGTGCGTGAGCTGGAAGGAGCCCTTTAACTTTTTATAACCCAGCCTCAGACCGGTTTTAAGGTTGATTTTAGGTACAAATTCAACCTGGTTGCCTTGTACGCCGGGGATTTCACTGTGTTTGTATTCCGATTTGATGAACGCGGCATTACCAAACACCACGCCGCTCCAATCTGCATTTTCGGGCCGCGCGAGCCGGAGTAAATCCGCTTCCGCATAGGATTCAATACCCATGATAATGGCCTGGCCGACATTACTTCTCAGGCGGAGCACCC
>CAMLNK010000759.1 GCA_946481035.1 uncultured Dyadobacter sp.
AATACCAAACCCTGTTTCTCCTGTGCCGTGAGTGCCTTCGCGTCGCCTGCCCGGTAGTAATCATACCTGGAATTGGCCGAAACCATCGTCATCATAAACTGCGAGAGCGCCTTCATCATCCTTTCAGAATTGATCTCATCCGTCCCAAATGCAGCTTTGAACATTTTAGGATAATCCACCGGGATCTTGGCAGTAGGCGAGGGCGTATTGCGCAGCTTATCGAGCACACTAACCACTTTCTGATCCATTTCCACCGGATTTTCAATCGGATTGAACGGCACCAGGTCCATATCGTGCACGCCGCCGTCCCAGAAAAAGGACGTGTTCCAGGCCATATTCTGAATGGCGGGAGAATTGCGTACCCCCAACCGGTCGTCTACGCCGTGACTGAGTTCGTGACCATGATGCGTGAAGGCAGCCGCCTGCTGGTGGCAGGTACCGCAGCCTATCAGGTTGGTCCTGGACAAGATGCCGTCATAAAACAGAAACTTGCCCAGCTGCACACCTTCCTCGGTAAGCGGGTTGCGTGACAAGTCGTAAACCGGATCAGGAAAGCCCACCGGTTTGGTCCATGTCATGGGCGTAGGCCCGGTCTTGACTGGCAGGGGTGCTTTCTGCTCGGCTGTACTGCAACAGATAAGCGAAAGCGTTAACAGAAAAATAAGTCTGTTCATAGCAAATGCGGATTGTCAGATGACTCAGTGGATATGATCTAGCCTGAACATATTGACGTAGTTACCGGCAATCTGCTGCGATTTGTCAGGCTGGCCGCCCATAATGCTGTTGTAGGCAGCGATGCTGATATTGGCCGCAGGCCCGTCAAAAACTTTATGCACATCGACCAGCAAATGGACTTCCGGAACAACGCTTTCTGTGACACTGGCTTTCAGCTCGCCGAAGTTCATTTTGACAACACGCGTGTTGTTAACGGTCCTTTCGTTATAGCCGCCAAACAAGCCAATGTGATAGTAAAATTTGCCATTGACCGGGTTACCTTTGGAAGAAGTGCCTTCCAGTTTGACAAAAATATATCCCGAGTTCCAGGCCCAGTACATGCCATCGTCCATCATTGAACCCGATGGGTCCAGCACGCCCTGGCGTTTTTCGATTGGCGCTGTGTTGCGTGTGCTGTCTACGCCCACCATGAATTCGGCTGCGGTGTAATCCGCGAGCGGCACATTGTTAAGCGTCACAAACTGGGAGGTTTTTGTGTCCTCCTTCACCAGGAAATAACTCGAATCCTGGGGCACGACAAATACACTTCCGTCAGCTTTGGTGAGTTTAATGTTGGAAATAAAGTAGTTGAACTTGGTAACTACAAAATCCTCGTTGGAAGCATTTTTGTAGGTAACGCTGCCAAGAACCAGGTTTTTATCCCCAACAACATTGTCAAATTCCAGGCGGAGCTTTCCACCGGCAGGGGCGTCGGGTCCTGGGCTGGGACTTGCAGGCGTAGAACAGGAGAATAATAGAAAGACTGCGCAGACAGCCAGCGTCGTCGCAAAGTATTGATTAATACTTTTCATGCAATATGAGATTGTATCTCAACAACTTAATGTCGAAACAATGAATGTTTTAGTAAACTGTGTAGGAAAATAAAGACAGGGTACTAAACGACTGGTGGGCGGAAGATGCTGCCGATGAACAGGCGGTCGATGAATGAAGATTGGTAGGAATAGTCAGCCTTATCCAGTAAAAGGAAGGAAGTAGGGGAATAATCAAATGACTTAAAGCTGTTGATATCCATCACCTGATAAATCAGGCTGGCGATATAATCCTGCTCGGCCTGGCGTTCCTGCTGCTGACTAGCAGCAGCGAGCTTATTGGCCAGATAACATTTTCCGTAACACACTGTGATGGGCTGATTCCTGTTCACGCAGAGTGTTTTTGCAATATATTCCTTTCGCAGTTCATAGTCCAGACAAACAAGCGGGATCAACCATGCTTTTACAAGCATTAGCGTCAAAAGGCCCAAGCCGATCCACTGTCTGGTTAAACTATTCAATGTGAGGCAGATAAGAATTTGTCACTCGAAGGTGCAGTAAATGTAGACATCAAACTTCAAAATTTAAAGTTAATGCAACTCTTAATCTGACTGGATGAACATTTTACTGCTGGATCCGCAAAGCAATCAGGTTACGCTTGCCTGCTTTTTGGTCAAAAATCAAAAGCCGGGTGGCCAGTGACTACATTTAGTCCTGGGTAGCCCGGCTTCTGAGTGTATCTGGATCCACTATCGCACTTTATCTACCTTCCCCAGAATTCATCATCCACTTGCTGGTCATCTGAAAATGTCCACACGTGCATGATCTTTCCTGATCTAACTTCAAACAAATCCATTCCTCCCAGATCAAAAGTTTTCGACTCTTTCTTTGCTGTAAACCAGACAGGAACTGCTACGAAGCTGCCACTTTCGCTCATCTCTCCATTAGGCCTTACAGTCATATTGCCGGCTGTATCGCCCATGATGCCTTCAAACATTTCGAAGATCTCGTCAAGATTATTTTTCACACCTGAAAATTTATTATTTCCCGGCTGGCTCCACTTCGTTTCCGGTGTAAATGATGAAAGTGCATTTTGCATATCACCTTTTGCTAACGCGTCGAAATATGATGCGACAATTTCTTTTGGTTCCATGTGCTTGCTATTTTATTTGATAAAAAACCCTTTGTTCCGCCTTACCCAGGCTTCAAGGGAAGTCATTTCAACTGACAATTTTTCCAAAACCTCATGCATGCTCGGATTGAACTTTGAAGGATACTCGGTAGCATTTTGCAGGATCTCGTATGAGGATGCAACAGCAGCAGCGGCAGCTTCTCCAACAAATGGGGACAGGATTGCCTTGAATTCTGCCGGGAGCTGGGTATAGTAAGTAATCTTTTCGCCTACGCCTTTTGAGAAACGGTCTGCCAGCTCGTTGCCTGTCAGGTTCTCCAAACCACTTACCCTGAAAGAATCCGCTGTTAGGTTTGGGTTGTAAATAGCTTCTACCACCAGGGCGCTCACGTCGCGCGATGCTATCCAGCCTATGGGCATTGCCTGCGGGGTAGGATATGCCAGCTTCTTTTCATTGGTCACGAACGGGGCGCAAAATCCGCCCATCATGTTCTCCATATAGATCGTAGGCTCAATGATCACATATTCCAACCCACTAGCTATTAAATAATCTTTGACGTCCAGTTTAACATCATCGGTAGGCATACCCGTTTTCTGATCTTCGAGCCAGCCGCTGGTATTCCAGACAATCTTTTTAACGCTGTTTTGTTTGGCAGCATCAATGACATTTTTAGAAAACTGCAGGCCATCAAAAGGATTTGGCAAAGAGACCGGGATCATAAATGCAATGGCGTCAATGCCTTTGGTGATTTCTGCCATTTGGGCGGCATTACTGATATCGCCTAAAACGGGCTCAGCGCCTGCCTGCTGTAATTTTTCGAAGTTCTTATCAGTAC
>CAMLNK010000760.1 GCA_946481035.1 uncultured Dyadobacter sp.
GCAGGAATATTGTGAGGAATTGCAAAGTATCAGCAGCAAGCAGCATCTGCCGGTAGAAGTGATATGTGCCGACGTCCTGAATTACCAGCTACCCGCTGCTTCGTTCGACGCTGCATATTGTCTCGGTAATAGTTTCAGTTTCTTTCCGCGCGGGGAAATGCAGCAGTTTATCAACCAGATCGCCGCCGCATTGAAACCGGGTGCGCATGCCGCTATCCACACCGAAAACCTCGCCGAAAGCATCCTGCCCAACTTCCAGACACGCAACTGGATGCCCGTGCAGGACGATATTATTTACCTTGCAGAAAACGAATACCGTGCCGAAGGCGGCTATATCGAAGCGGAACAGACTTTCATTTCCGGTTCCGAAAAGGTCACCCACAACGTCCGCCAGCACATTTATACGCTCGGAGAACTTACTTATATGTTTGAAAAGGCCGGGCTACTCGTAGTAGGCACATTCTGCAACCTCGAAGCCGATCCGTTCCAGTTGGGCGATGAGCAGCTGTACCTTGTGGCGCGCAAGCAATGATCAGTGCGGGAGCCGCGCGCGGATGAGCCCGTAAACCCAGGTTCCCGCAATGGCACTCAATAATGTAACAGCCACAGCCAGGTACCCGGCACCGATTTGAGCAAATAACGGCCCCGGACAAGCACCGGTAATGGCCCAGCCGATGCCGAACAGCACCCCGCCGTAAATCTGGCCTTTATCGAATGTCTTATCGGCGATACTTACCGTTTCGCCGGATAATGTTTTGATATTGAACTTTTTAATAACCCGGATAGATAGCAGGCCCACCACCACCGCCGAGCCGATCACACCATACATGTGGAACGAATCGAGCCGGAACATTTCCTGAATGCGAAACCAGGAAACGATCTCCGACTTCACAAAGACAATCCCGAAAATCACGCCTACCAGCAGGTATTTCAGGTTAGCAACAAAGCCTTCGGCGGATTGCTGCCGGTTTGCGCCGTCGCAGCCATCGATTTTGATATTGTCGAAATCCGCGTCGGCTGGCTCTGGAAGGGAAGAATGCTGATGTATCTTTTCCATAACATGTCAAAGTTATCGGGCGAGATTGAGTAGGAATGGAAGCAATAAGTGCGTACAAGCAAACCCGCCGATCATAAAGCTCACCGTAGCCACCAGCGACGGCCATTGCAAATTGGAAAGTCCCATAATCGCATGCCCGGATGTGCAGCCTCCCGCATAGCGCGTGCCGAAACCAACCAAAAACCCGCCTAACACGAAGAATATCAACCCTTTCAACGTAAATACATTACTTATCGCAAAAATATCAGCTGGCATCAGTCCGGTAAAGTCCGTGACGCCCAATGTCGCCAGCCTCTGCCTTGTATCATCCGCCACCACTACGGCATCCGGATTTCCGAGCCAGAAATTTCCGGCAAATCCGCCCAGCACAATGCCGGCTACAAAAAACAAATTCCACGCCTCCTTCCGCCAATTGTACTTAAAAAACGGCAACCCCGCCGGAATCACCGCCGCACAGATATGCCGCAGCGACGATGATATGCCAAACGACTTATTGCCCAGCAACAGCAGCACCGGCACCGGCAGTCCTATTAATGGTCCGGCAACGTACCAGGGCCACGGGCGTTTGAGAAGTTCGATAATTTCCATTTTAAAATATTTATTATATCGATTTTATATACTAATCAAATATGGCTTCTTTATTTAACGCTTGTTTGGATTAATCATCTTTAATAAATACTGCCCCATTCGCTTCTCATCTGATTTACGTGATTGATAAGATCCTCGCCTGCTTCTTTTGGAAGAATTCCTCTGTATTTGTCAGACAACTTTTTTTCGGGACCTCTTCATCACTATGCAAACGAATAATATCCATTGCCTCCAAATCTTTCAGCAATTGCAATGCATTCTTATGAGTAAGTTCCACCACTAGCGTTTCCATATCCAATCCATTGATTTTCCCTTAATCTACAAATAATCAACCAAATAATCATGCCCCGGTTAAAACCGGGACGTTGGTTTTCGCGACTGCGCCGTAGCCTCCTTCGATGTTGACGACGTCGCTCACGCCGCGTGATTTTAGGATGGAAGCGGCGACCATAGAACGGTACCCGCCGGCGCAATGAATGTGCAGCTTGCGGTCTTTCGGGAATTCGGGCATAAGGTCGTTGATGTAATCCAAAGGCAGGTTTCGCGCGCCCTCGATGTGGCCCGACGCAAATTCGTCCGGCTTGCGGACGTCGATTACCTCCACATTTCCGGCTGCAAAACGCGCTGCAAACGCTTCGGCACTGACCGATTCGACGGTATCGAATTCTTTGCCGTCCTGTTTCCAGCTTTCGAAGCCTCCATTGAGATACCCAATGGTGTAATCATAGCCCACCCGCGCGAGGCGTGTTACCACTTCTTCTTCCCTACCCGGCTCGGTGACAATGAGCAGCAGTTGTTTCAGATCGGGGATCAATGCGCCTACCCATGGAGCAAAACTGCCGTCGATGCCGATATTGATGGAATTGGGGATAAAACCTTCTGCAAAATCCGCCGGCTTGCGCGTATCGAGGATCAATGCGCCGGTATTGTTGGCCTTTGCTTCGAATGCCTCCGGCGATAATGCCTGGTGGCCGCGTTCGAGTACGTCGTCGATGCTTTCGTAGCCGTCGCGGTTCATTTTTACATTTTCAGGAAAATACTGCGGTGGCTCGGTAAGTCCGGCCGTTACTTCTTTCACAAACTCTTCTTTCGTCATATCCGCACGCAATGCGTAATTGAAACGCTTCTGGTTACCGAGCGTGTCGGACGTTTCCTTGCTCATATTCTTGCCGCAAGCCGAGCCGGCACCGTGCGCAGGGTAGACGATCACGTCATCGGGCAGCGGCATGATCTTCGAACGGAGGCTATCATAGAGGGTTCCGGCGAGGTCGTCCATTGTCAGATCGCCTTTTTGGGCCAGATCGGGTCGGCCTACATCGCCTATGAATAAGGTATCCCCGCTGAACAGGGCCGTCGGCTTGCCGGATTGATCGGACAGCAAGTAGCTCGTCGATTCCATCGTGTGCCCGGGCGTATGCAATGCGCGGATCACCACATTACCGAGTTTGAATTTCTCGCCGTCTTTGGCAATATGGGCCTTGAAACCGGTTTGCGCACCAGGACCATACACGATTTCCGCGCCAGTCTTTTCGGCCAGATCGATATGGCCGGAAACAAAGTCCGCATGAAAATGAGTCTCAAAAACATACCGGATTTTGGCGCCGATTTTCTCCGCTTTCTGGATATAGGGAGCAACCTCACGCAGCGGGTCGATCACCGCGGCTTCGCCATTTGAAACAATAAAATAAGCGCCCTGCGCCAGGCATCCGGTATATATCTGTTCTATTTTCATGCTTTCCGCGGTTATGTGACGATTTGATTAGTGGTCAGGTGTTGTCAGATTTGGTCAAGTCTCGTCAGGTAAT
>CAMLNK010000761.1 GCA_946481035.1 uncultured Dyadobacter sp.
TTATGAAAGTCGTACAGTTCACCATACCCGTTTCCCGCGAAAGTACAATTGTTGTTCAGGAGGAAAAGTTGCCGCATTACTACCCGCATTTGCACCGCCACCGCGAGGTACAGATCGAGTGGGTAGTAGAAGGTTCGGGAATCCTGGTCGCAGGGAACTACATGCAGCGGTTCGAATCAGGCGACATTTATATTATCGGGGCCAACCAGTCGCACATTTTCAAGAACGACGAGTCCTATTTCAACCCCGACGAGCCGAAGCAGATCCACTCCGTTTCCATATTTTTCGACCCCAATTATTTATCCCAAAATATCCTGAGCCTGCCGGAAATGGTCAATATCCGGAAGTTCGTCCACGGTGTACATAATGGCTTTCAGATCCCGGAAGAGGCACGCGAGGCGGTGCAGAAGATCATTTCGGAAATTATTCAACATAAGGAAAGCCAGCGGGTAGCGGCATTCATAAAGCTTCTCTACCAGTTTTCCACCACCCGCGACCTGAAACCGCTCGCGACGAGTAACAGCGAACAGGTCATTTCTGAGGTCGAAGGGATTCGGATGGACCGTATTTTCCAGTATCTCGTCACCAATTATAAGCGCCACATTTCCCTCGCCGAAATCTCTGAAATCGCCAATCTCACGCCCCAGGCATTCTGCCGGTATTTCAAGAAGCATACGGACAAGACCTTCGTCAGTTTCCTGAACGAGGTGCGCATCAACGAGGCTTGCAAGATCATCCTTTCGGGTAAGTTCGACAGCTTTTCGGATATCTGCTACCAAACCGGGTTCGACCACGTGACGAATTTCAACCGGGTGTTCAAAAAGACCACCGGAATGTCTCCGGGGGAATATCAGAAGGGGTTTAGGGATATTTAGGGGGCATTCGCTGTCAGGAATGGTCAGGAGTTGTCAGGAATGGTCAGGGGGTCCAAAAAACACTTAATGCTACGCAAATCCGCACACTATGCCTCGAATTGGCTAAATTGGAAACGGATTTTCTATTCTCTTAAACCGTTCTTTTGAAAACCACACCTGAAACACCCTGGCGAATCTGGATCGACACCGGCGGGACTTTTACCGATTGCCTGGGCATAGATCCGGCCGGGAATAAAACCCGTATCAAAGTACTCAGTTCCAGCTGCCTCCGCGGCCGCATTACCGAAAGGCTCAGATCGAATACTTACCGGTTTGAAGCTTCATGGCCATACGACGGCGCTCTTTTTCAAAACTATACATTCAAACTGCACGGTACCGATACGCCCAGCCGCATTGTGCAAATCGACCGGCAGCAACAAACGATTACATTAGCAGACGATTTGCCATTCGAAAAATCTGCCGACTTTGAAATAACAACCGGCGAAGAGGCGCCCATTCTCGCAGCGCGACTGCTCACACATACGCCGCTCGATCAATCGCTTCCGCCGATTGCCATGCGATTAGGCACGACAAAAGGTACCAATGCATTGCTCGAACGAAAAGGCGCCAAAACCTTGCTGGTCGTTACAAAGGGTTTTAAAGATTTGCTTTACATCGGCAACCAGCAGCGCCCGTCGCTTTTTCAGCTTAACATTCCAGAACCGAAACTTCTTTACAGCGAAGTTCTGGAAGTGGACGAGCGCCTCGACGCTGCCGGGAATGTGATCCGGGCATTGGATTTGGCTGATTTTAATACAAAACAAAGACCTACTGATTACAAGTCAGTTGCGCTTTCGCTCCTGCATTCTTACCAAAACCCGGAACATGAGTCACAACTCGTCGAATGGTTTTTGAATAATGACGTAAAATACGTTTCCGCATCGTCGGAGCTGTTTCCGTTTTCGCATTACCTGCGCAGGACGCAAACAGCGGTAGTGAATGCCTATCTCGATCCGATCCTCGACCAATACCTAACCAATATTCGCGGGGCTCTGAATAGCGGCAGCCTGCAAGTGATGACCAGCACCGGCAGCCTTTCCGAGGTGAGCGGCTTCCGGGCGAAAGATAGTTTGCTGAGTGGCCCGGCCGGAGGCATGGTGGCAGCCACCAACTTCGCTCAAAAGATGGGTTTTTCGAAGGCTATTACCTTTGATATGGGCGGTACCAGCACCGATACCGCACTCATCGACGGCCAGCCGGAGTTGAAATACATCACCGAAATCGACGGAATTGAATTCCATAACCCTACCCTCGCCATCGAAACTGTGGCGGCAGGCGGTGGTTCTGTTTGCTGGTTCGATGGTTTTTCGCTGCAAGTAGGCCCCGAAAGCGCCGGTGCCTCGCCCGGCCCGGCATGCTATGGCGCGGGTGGGCCATTGACGGTAACGGACGTGAATCTGTTGCTCGGCAAGCTGGAAACGTGGAAATTCAGCATTCCTGTTAATGCGGAAGCCGCCATCGCAAGGTTGGAAGCGCTTCGGGCTGGTATTCAAACCCAAACCGGCAACCTGCTGAGCCATCAGGAAATCCTCACGGGCCTCGAACGCATTGCCAACGAGAAAATGGCCGACGCGATCCGCAAAATTTCGGTGGAGAAAGGTATTAATCCCAATGCATTCGCCCTCGTGACGTTCGGCGGCGCAGGAGGCTTGCATGCATGCCAGCTCGCCGAATTGCTAGACATCAACACGGTGCTGTTGCCTTACGACGGCGGGCTTTTCAGCGCGGCGGGCATTGGCGAGGCGCTCATCAGTACCATTGTTTCCAAACAGATCCTGTTACCATGGACGGAGGCCTCGAAAAGCGTTGCCGAATGGCAGGATGTTTTGGAAAAACAAGCCTCCGATATTTTACAAAACCAGGGCATAACAGCTTTTAAAAAGGTATTCTGTCATGTATACCTGCGTTTTTCAGGTCAGGAAAACACGGTTGAAATACCCTATTCGGGCGATACTACGCTCACTGTTTTTGAAGAAACATACCGTGTGCAATTCGGGTATTTCCCTGCGAATGCGGTGGTAGAGCTGGAAAGCATCAAACTGAAAGTACAGGAGCAGGAACAGCGCGCGGAACCGTTGTCAATTATTGAAAATGGGCAGCAAGCACCGCATTCCGGTTACAGTAAGCCATTTTTAAATGATTTGGAATTACCAAAAACGGCAGTTTTCGAGTGGGATAACCTCCAACCCGGCGACCAGCTCGAAGGACCTTCCATTCTGCTTAATAATACTTCCACAACCTATTTACCCAAAGGCTGGAAACTGGTGATCCAGCACGGTCAGGACGCCATTGCGTGGAAAACACGAACCACCCAGGCGCAGGCCGGACAGCAAAGCGAAGAGGTTGCATTACAGCTTTTTACCAACCGTTTCAAAGCCATTGCCGATGAAATGGGCGTCCAGTTGCAGCGGACGGCGTTTTCCGTCAACGTCAAAGAACGCCTCGATTTCTCCTGCGCATTACTCGATGCCGACGGCGAACTCCTCGTGAACGCGCAGCACATTCCCGTGCACCTGGGCAGTATGGGCAT
>CAMLNK010000762.1 GCA_946481035.1 uncultured Dyadobacter sp.
ATTACAACCATTCTCGTTTCTTGCAAGAACAACGCGGAGACTACACGAATCAAAACAAGGATCAGGACTGATGCTAACACTAGCCGTTTGAGCAATTGGAGGTTTTCGCGCTTCATGGTGTTGTCGGATTTCTTTGTTAATTCATGCTGCAGTTCATCGAACAAACCTCCAACGTCATAAATGCCGTGCTTTCGCAATTGAAGTACATTCCAACTGAAATGATCAATCCTCCCGCTCCTGCCATCCCTCCCGAGATTGCACCTGCTACCAAACTTGCGCCAATCTCCAACGCCAGTTCGTTTTCGCAGGATTCCATCTCAATATTAAATTGCTGACTACATAACCCTGCACAATCCGGAGTTTTGGCAGCACCAAATCGTCTTTGATATACTTTTTCGGTTATTCTCCTGGCAACAAGTTTAGCAATACGTCCTACGTCAAGGTGTTGGTCAGCAATACACTTTGCAAGCTGGCGGTAGTCCGGAAAGCTCGTTATAATGACCGCGCCGTTTCCTCCCAACCTGTTTATGGCTTCATCTAGTGCCTGATTGTTTTTCGCGCCTCGCAGGCTGTTTAATTCTTTCTCCGTCAGAGAGCTTGTCCTGTCTCTTCTGATCAGATTTTCCCTGACAAACCAAAGATAATCAGCCGCAAGCCGCACTAGCTCTTCTTCGCTAAAATTGGATGATTTCAATTGGCTAAAATCAGGAGCTGGGCTGCTAGTTCTGGCATTGGCAACGGAAATGTTGTCTCTCTCTTCATTACAAGACATGCTAAAAATCAGAATCAACAAACAGGCCGAAATGAGAAGTTTTTTCATGTGGATAGTGATTTAGATTTAACATTCTCGACAAATTATATCTAAACCACCATAGAATTGCCTGATATTTTCAGCTAACCAGCAGGCGGCATGGAGCATTTTTTTAACAGCACGTATTTGGTGCTAGTTATTAGTTCTCATACTGTCTCTCCCAAAATTTTGCCTCCTTTTTTTATTTTCTCTGCATTTCAATATTTGCCCCGATCCCGTCAGAAAATTTGGGATTCCTGTTAAAACCTGTGGTATAATTTTAATGTTTGTCACTCCGCTGAAACATTCTACTTTGGTCAGTTTTTATTACTATTTCAAGAAAAATTAGTTTTTTGCTTTTATAATAACAAATAGCGTAGTTTGTATTGTCGACTCACCCAATTTGAGTTAACTATTTTATTATCAACATTTTAAAGATCAAATGATGTCTTACATAGAACCGGCTCCGATTAAGGATAAAGACAATCCTTTGGAGTCCATGATGCAGCGATTTGATAAAGCCGTAGACCTCCTCGGGATTTCCGAAGAAATGTATTATATCCTCAAAGTACCCCGCAAACAGGTAACCGTAGGATTGCCGGTAACAATGGATTCCGGCGAAATCCGGACTTTCGAGGGCTACCGCGTGATCCACTCCACCATTCTCGGCCCCAGCAAGGGCGGCATCCGTTTCGACCCCGACGTAAATCTCGACGAAGTGCGCGCATTGGCTGCCTGGATGACCTGGAAATGCGCGGTAGTCGATATTCCCTATGGCGGAGCAAAAGGCGGTGTGGCCTGCAACCCACGCGAAATGTCGCCCGGCGAGATCGAACGCCTCATGCGCGCGTACACGACGGCATTACTGGATGTTTTCGGCCCCGACCAGGATATTCCCGCACCGGATATGGGTACCGGCCCCCGCGAAATGGCGTGGCTCATGGATGAGTATTCCAAATCCAAAGGCATGACGATCCCGGCCGTGGTAACCGGCAAACCGCTTGTACTCGGAGGTTCATTAGGCCGCACCGAAGCGACGGGCCGTGGTGTAATGGTTTCTGCATTGGCGGGTATGGAAAAGCTGTGCATTAACCCTTACCGTGCTACGGCGGCCGTTCAGGGCTTTGGTAATGTCGGTTCGCACGCCGCCCTGCTCCTGCGTGAGCGCGGCACGGCCATTCACGCGATCAGCGATATTTCGGGAGCATATTATAATGATAAGGGAATCGACGTGGCCGACGCCATCGCTTACCGCGATGCCAACAAAGGCTCATTGGAAGGTTATGCCAAAGCAGAACTGATTTCCGGCGACGACCTTTTCACATTACCCGTAGACGTGCTGGTACCCGCGGCGAAAGAGGATGTGATCACCCGCAAAAACGTATCCAGCATTCAGGCGCGCATGATCGTCGAAGGCGCTAATGGCCCTACTTCCGCCAAAGCCGACGACATTATCAATGAAAAAGGCATTATGGTGGTGCCCGACATCCTCGCGAATGCGGGTGGCGTGACTGTTTCCTACTTCGAATGGGTACAAAACCGCATCGGCTACAAATGGACGCTCGAACGCATCAACCGCCGCACCGACCGCATTATGAAGGACGCATTCGACAAAGTGTATGAAACTTCCCTGAAATACAAGGTATCGCTCCGCATCGCGGCGTACATTGTGGCGATTGACAAGGTTGCCAGTACGTACAAGTACCGCGGAGGGTTTTAAGGTCAGGTATTGTCAGGTGTGGTCATTTGTAGTCAGGTATTGTCATTAGTGGTCAGGTGTGGCCAAGTGTAGGCAGGCATGGTTATTCATTGTCAGGTATTGTTTGGGATTGAAACGAATCCTGACTATTCCTAACCACACTTGACCACCCCTGACTACACTTGACTATTCCTGACCACACTTGACTACTCCTGACCACCCTTGACTACTCCTGACTACACTTGACCACCCCTGACCACACTTGACTACTCCTGACCACACTTGACCACACTTGACAAAAACAGGCTTAACAATTTCTTAACAAGCCACTTCGGAGGCGAAACCGAATCTAAACCGGTTTCAAAGTGTTAACTTTAAGGCTAAATTTCAACTGATTCGCTGCATGCGGGAGAATACGCTCGCGCATGCAGCAAGCTTTAAAGTACGATGTCGCTAAGTCCCCGTTTTATTGCCGTCATTCTGGCGTTTCTGATATCCCTCATTACCACCACATTTCTTGCATTTGTGGATGGCGTTTCGAAAGGGATGCTGTTCGTTTCGGCCATTTCCTCCTTCATTTCGTCGTTTTTCCTGGTGCTTTACGCGGTCGATATTCTGGTTTTCCGCGAGGTGAACAAGATGTACCGGACGATCCACAAGCTGAAAATGCGGGATTTCAATATGGCCCCGCGGAAGAAGCTGATCCGGGAGTCGAATCCGCTGAAAACGATCAACGATGAGATCTTTGTGTATGTAACCAAAAAACAGAAGGAGATCGATGAGCTGAAAAAGCTCGAACTGTTCCGCAGGGAGTTTCTTGCCGACGTTTCCCACGAGTTCAAAACCCCGATTTTTGCCGCGCAGGGATTTATCCACACGCTCCTGGACGGCGCCATGGATGACGATAAAGTGCGCGAACGCTTTTTACGCAAGGCCGCCAACAACCTCGACAGT
>CAMLNK010000763.1 GCA_946481035.1 uncultured Dyadobacter sp.
TGGTGTGGAAAATAGCGCAGCTAGTCGTCGCTCAGACAACCGTGAAAATCTGAATTGGTTGCGTGCAGCTTTTGCCGGCCGCATACTACTAATAGGAGAAAGTTTTGCCGAATATGCCCGACAAAAGGTTGCTCTAAGGCAGGCCGGACTTCCCACTGGGGAGTTTGATTTACTGATCGGAGCCACAGCTATTAGCCACAACCTGACACTAATCACGCGCAATACACGAGATTTTAAGAATCTGGATAAGATCAAGCTTGAAAATTGGATCGATTAGCGCGTCCTACTTCTTGTACCGTTCATTCACCTTAGCATACAAATCAGCCGGAACGGGGGATTTGATTTCAGGGATTTGAGGTTTGGGCAGGACCCAGTCGAGGTAGCCTTTCGCCCAGGCGTAGGCGAGGCCGAAAATGAGGATGCCGATGAAAACGGTCATTTCAGCCATCGCAAACCAGCCCCATTGGCCGTTGGTTTGCTCGATGAGCTCTTTACTTCCGAATACAACCGACCAGGGGAAAAGAAACAACAATTCGACTTCGAACAAAACAAAAATCAATGCCACGACGTAAAACCGTACGTTGAACTGGATGTTTGCATTACCGAGCGGCTCCTCGCCGGATTCGTAGGTGGCTAGTTTCTCATCGTTGGGATTATTCGGCCGCAGGAACTTCGCAATAGTAAGCATCACGCCAAGCAATATCAGTGCGGCGATAATGAAGAGCAGGATGTAACCGAAATCGGTGAGCATGGTAATGTGCCTGTTTTGTGCAAAACTAGGCAAAATGCGCCGTATATAGTTAAAAACGGACTATTAAATGCTGAGAAGGATGGTCCGGATACTCAGCCCGATCACCAGTACGCCAACCAGGAGCATCAGTGGCTTGCGTTTGATCTTGCCCACGAGCATGGCGCCGAACGGTGCAGCCATTACGCCTCCGACGATCAGGCCCAACACGACTTTCCAGCTATCGACACCCGTGAAAAGCATAAATGTAAGACCGCTCGCGAAGGCCACGGCGAATTCGGCGGCATTTACGGATCCTATGGTGTAACGCGGGTCACGGCCTTGTCCGAGCAGGGTAGAGGTAACAATCGGTCCCCAGCCGCCGCCGCCTATCGAGTCCAGGAAACCTCCCGTTGCTGCGAGGACGCTGATGCGTTTGGTTTTGTTTTTAACAAATGTCTTTTGCAGCGCCTTGCGGATGATGATCACGCCCAATATCAGCATATAAAATGCGATGAATGGCTTGATAGCATTGCCATCGATCACGTCCGATAGTATGTATGCGCCTGTAATTGAGCCTAATACGCCAGGTATCAACAGGCTTTTGAAGAGTTTTTTATTAATATTTTTAAAACGAAAATGCGAGATGGCCGAAGCGCCGGTTGTAAACATTTCCGCGAAATGCACGCTGGCGCTGCTCACTGCGGGAGTAACACCCAAACTCAGCAAAAACGAATTGGAAGTGACGCCATAAGCCATTCCCAATGCACCGTCCACAAGCTGCGCCGCCAGCCCTACCAGCACGTACAAAGCAAATTCGCCCGTCAGGAAGTCGGTAACCGCTTCGGTATTTACGCTGATGACACCGTTCGTCAGGAGGAGGCCCAGCAATAAAAGGAGGGCCGCAGCCGGAACGATATACCAGGTGGGTGACGAGGGCAGTTTGAGCGAAAGCACTTTGGCAAGCATTACCGTGAATTTTAGAATTTTGGAATAAAGAGCTACAAAAATAGCAAAACTATTTAATCTACGTAATTGATAGATTATTAAATTTTGCTTAAAGTGCCTTGCGGTAACGCCGGCTTATATTTCACCCGTGACAAAATCGATGAAATTTTCCTGGTTGACCCAGTGTGTTGCGGCGTCGGGATAGGCTTCGATGAATGCTTTCGGAAATTTTACTTTGGTGTCCTTCCATTTGAATTCGTAGGCACTCAACTGGTCGTCGGCAATTTCCAGCCAGTCCAGCTCCTGCTGGTCGTAAGTCCGCCAGAAGTGGGTAAGGGGCGTTTTTCGGGTGTAGGAATTGTATTTTAACCTTTCCGCGACAAGGTAGTTTTCCCACAATGCACCGGTGTCCGTTCGCTGGCTCATCGGGAGAAAATTGTTGATCAGGGCATTTCGGATTCCATTGTCGAGAAAATACCATTTGGACGACTTGGTTACTTCCTTGCGAAGGTTTTTACTATACCCTCCGATGCGCGTAATGATGAATACTTTCGAAAACAAATCCAGGTACCGCTCAACGGTATTGCGGTCGAGTTGCAACGTTTTGGAAAGCTCGTCATAGGAGACTTCCTGCCCGACCTGGTAGGCGACTAATTGCAGTAATTGCAGCATTTTATGCGAGTAGCGGACCTGCTCGAACATGAGGATGTCTTTCAGCAAGTAAGCGCTAACCAATTCTTTCAGGTAATCTGTTTTGGCCTCGGCCGTTTCGTTTTTCAAAACCTCGGGATAGCTTCCATATATAAGCCGTGTCTCCAATTGCTGCTTCGTTACGAGGTAGTTTTCTTCTTTCGACAGTTCCATTTGAGCGATCGGGAAAAGCTGGAACCGGATCTGTCGGCCGACAAGCGGCTCGCCGGTTTTGTTCGATAATTCAAATGCCGATGAGCCGCTTGCGAGGATGGTTAGTTTCGGGAATGAGTCGATGAGCAATTTCAGGGACTTGCCTATTTCAGGTACAATCTGCGCTTCATCGATGATCAGTAAGTCAATATCGGCTACCCAACGGCGGAAGGAGGCGACGCGCCTGTCAGATAGCAACGTAACGGTGTCGAGGTCCTCGGCATTGAGGAATAACGACTTTCCGGTGAATTGTTCTTCCACAGCCCGCATCAAATGCGTCTTCCCGACACGGCGGGCACCGTACACAATAAGCACCTTGTTCGAGGCAGTTTTGTCGACTATTTGGGAGAGAATATGTCTGGAAAAGTCCATTGTAGCTAAATTGGTTGAATCAACTCAACGAATTTAGCTAAATTCATTGAATTAACTCAACGAATTTAACTAAATTGATTGAATTCATTCAACCAATTTAGGTCTTATAACCAGATTACCCGCTGTTCCGAAACGTGCCCCTGGCCGATAATGTCCCGATAAAGATCCGGCCTGCGGGCCTGTATGTAGCGATGGCCGCCGGCTTGTTGCAGCTTTTCGGGGGTGAGCGTGGCGATGGTGAAGTCGTTGTCGAGCTTGCGGCATTCGGCAATGATGTCGCCAAATGGATCGAGGATCATGGAACAGCCATTTTTGAGCTGGTCGTCGTCCATGCCGATGGGGTTGGAAAATATCGCGTAAATGGCGTTGTCGTAGGCGCGGGCGGGAAGCCATTTCATGAGCCAGGCCCTGCCCTTGAGTCCGTCGAACTCCTGGCGGAGGGAGGTAGGGTCAGCTTCGCGGTTGTGCCAAAGGGTAGGATCGACAAACCCG
>CAMLNK010000764.1 GCA_946481035.1 uncultured Dyadobacter sp.
CCGAACAGGTGCACGATATTTCCCAGCGTCATCCGGCTTTCGAGGTGGATAACCTGGAAGAGGCGCGCGCATTACTTCAAAAGCACGGCATCGAGCTTAAAAATGAAAGTAAGATCCCCGATCGCAACCGCTTCTCTTTCCGCGACCCATTCGGGAACCGCATCGAGCTGATTGAACTGATCGCATAAGAGCGGGGGCTGCGCCAATGACGCAACCCCCGCTTTTTTTGAACAATACCTGTTAAAAACCTACGTCACAATATCGGTGTACGGATTGCTGATCGTAACAACTTCCCGATTGATAAACTGGACCAGGTTCTCGTTCAGGCGTTCTTTATGCGTTACAAACAGGCCGTGCGGCGCGCTTTCGTATACAATGTACTCGGCACCCGGCAGCATTGTCGAAGTGCGCTCGCTACTCACATTAATAGGCACCGTTTTGTCGTCTTCTCCGTGAATAATCAGAACGGGTACATCCAGCAACGAAATTTCATTCCGGAAATCGGTGGCACTGAAACTGCGGATGCATTGCGTAGTGGCACGTCCCGAGCCTTGTAGTGCCAGCATGCTGTGCCAATGCAGCAATTCGTCGCTTACAGCATTATTTAAGAAGCCGTTTCCATAAAAATCTTTGGCAAAACCGGCCAGGAACCGGGGACGGTCGTGCTCAATATCTTTCACAAAGCCGTCGAACATTTCCTTTGGCAGGCCATCGGGATTGTCGTCGGTGTGAAGCATATAAGGAAGCACGGTACTGATGAGAACCGCCTTGGAAACCTTCCCGCTGCCGTATTTGCTCAGGTAGCGCACCACTTCGCCGCCACCCATCGAAAAGCCCACAAGGGTCACATCGTCCAGTCCCAGCGTATCGATTACCGATTTGAGGTCGGCAGCCAGCGTGTCGTAGTCGTAGCCATTCCAGGGCTTATCCGACTTGCCGAACCCGCGGCGGTCGTAGCCGATACAGCGAATGCCATGTTTGGGCAGCACATTGAACTGGTACTCCCACATTTCGTGGCTTAGCGGCCAGCCGGAGATGAATATGACGGGTTTCCCCTGCCCCACCTCGTGCACAAAGAGCTGCACAGGTTCTGCGTTAATCCCCGCTTTTGATTCTATAAATCCCATGACGTTTCTGTTTTTAGAGTTTAACTAATGCAAAAACTGCAACCGCACGCTAAAAAGACCTGTGCCAGAAAGGCGATCGGCGAATATGGTCCGGTATCGACGCTCCGGGATGTTGGGTTTGCGGGCACAATCGGGGACGGAAATGAACAGCGTGGCGGAAGGTCGGCAAAACCGGATGATGCCAGATTAAATGCCGGGATATTTAGTTAACGAAAAACCGAAAAAGCAGTAATTGGAAAAAGTAATCCTAAATTTGCAGTCACTTTCGACGCAGAAGACGTTCACTTGATGTTAAAGTTTGTTTACGGTTTTTTAATTGCTATTGTCGTTCTCGCGGGGATTACCGAGGTTGTATTACGGGTAAAATATGGCTTTTGTAACTCGCCGCTGTACGTATCCGATCCTGATTTTGAATACATATATGCGCCAAACCAGGATGTAAAAAGGTTTGGGCAGGTGCTGCGGACCAACAGCCTCTCCATGCGCAACGAGGAAGTCCTGCCTACCGATAGCCTGGTGATATTGCTGATTGGCGATTCGGTCGTCAACGGCGGAAGCCTTACCGACCAGGACAGCATTGCCTCCACCCTGCTCGAAAAACGTTTTTTAAAGGATTTCAACAAACGTGTACGCGTTCTGAATATCTCTGCCGGGTCGTGGGGACCGGATAATATTGCCGCATACCTGAAAAAATACGGTACTTTCAAGGCCAAACTGATGTGCCTGGTGACCAGCAGCCACGATGCGCACGATATTATGTCGCCCCAAAGCCCCGTAGGCATCGACCCGGGATGGCCCGACAAGCAATACAAAGTGGCGCTTTACGAGCTCTGGGACCGGTACCGCTGGATGTTCTTCTATTTCCTGGATACGATGTTCCTTTCGCCGGAGCCCGAGCAGAAGGAAGAAAAAATCGCGATCATCAAGCCGGATGTCACCGACAGCGCGCACGTCGCAAGCGACGCGAAAGCGGTTGAAGACACGGTTGAAGCCAAAAAGCTCAATGAAGCCGGCATCCGCAAATCCGGTCTTACATTCAATCCCGGCTATGAGCAGCTTTACGAAATGGCGAAGCAGCAGAACATACCTATGTTCATTTACCTGCATCCGGAAATATCCGAGATAGACCTGGGGCATTTCAATGACCAGGGACAGGAGATCATCGCATTCGCCAAAGAAAAGAATATCAGGCTGATAGACGAATTTAAGTTCGGTGTTTCCAAAGAGCGGTACCGCAAGATGGACGTCGTGCATTTCAACAGCCAGGGGCAGATTTTCCTGGCCGACAATCTGTACCCATTGTTTCAAGAATACCTTAATCTCCGGAAATGATGCGCGTACTGATCGTTCACAACCAACTCTGGGCGCATTACAAATCGAAGCTTTTCAGTGAGATCGATCACGCTATCAAGCGGGCCGATCCTGCGGACGAAATGCTAGTTGCGCAAATCGCATTATACGAAGCGAGCCGGAAAGTAATGCAAAGTGACGATGCGGTCATTTACGATTATCCTTACAAAGTCCTTTTTGAGCGCAGTCTCGACCAGGTCGGCTTCGGCGAGCGGCGCGAGGCGCTTTTCAGGATATTTGATGAATACCGGCCCGACGTGCTCAATATCACCGGCTATTTCGACTGGGCACAGGTGCTGTTGATGTTTTATGCGCGGTGGAAGGGCGTAAAGGTGGTGATTTCATCCGAATCATCCTCGGCTGACCACAACCGCTCCGCATGGAAAGAATTGGTCAAAAAAGTGATCGTAAACCGCGCCAATGCATTTTTTTGCTTTGGAAAAACATCCGCTGAATACCTTGAAAGCCTGGGCGTCGCCAAAAGCGCTATCAAAGTGCGGAATGCGGCTGTAATCGACGAGCAGTTGATCCGGCAGCGATATGACCAGGCCAAAAGAGAGCTTGATGCAACTGCAAATCCCGCCTCCCGAAAGTTCGTATATGTAGGCAGGCTGGCGCCGGAAAAGAACCTCACCACGCTCGTGCTCGCATTTGCCAATACTGTAAAAGAAACCGGTTCGGACTGGAAACTGCTTTTTGTAGGCGACGGACCGGAACGAAGCAATCTGGAAAAGCTGGCGGCCGACTCGGGCATTGCCGACCGGGTGATTTTCGCAGGTGCGTTCCCCTGGTACCAGGTGCCCGACTGGCTGGCGCAGAGCGATGTGCTGGTATTGCCAAGTAAGTCGGAGCCGTGGGGGTTGGTGGTGAATGAGGCAATGGTGTGCGGAATGCCGGTAATTGTCTCGGAAACCTGCGGGTGTGTGGGCGATCTCGTGCGCGAGGGGGCAAACGGCTTTA